>JAZGIK010000001.1:0-5926 GCA_036482035.1 Hydrothermarchaeaceae archaeon (SeqCode)
TCAAGCCGTCACAGTAGCTAATGGGAATACTGCATTCAGCACATTTCTCATAGTCCATAATTATACGTGCTCCTCTACCCAGATTTCGCCTTCGGTGGTAACCTCCTTCTTCCAGATAGGCACCACCTTCTTTAGTTCGTCAATTAGCCACATACAGGCCGAAAATGCATCTTTCCGATGCTCGGCAGCGACAATGATCAGCGCGATGTTCTCGCCGACCTCTATTTCCCCTGTACGGTGGAGCATCGATACTTCTATTATGTCAAACTTTTCAAGCGCCCTCTCTCTGAGCTCTTTCAGTTTTTCGATGGCCATATCCGAGTAGTCCTCAAAAACGAGCTTTTTTACCTCCTTGCCTCTTGAGAAGTCGCGTGCAGTCCCAAGGAACGTAACAATCCCGCCAATCCTTCTGGACACGGATTTGACCTTTTTAATCTCTGCGTCGACAGAGAAATCCTCATCTATTATCCTGACAGTTCCCACTTAAAATCGCCCTCTGGGGATATGATTTGACATAATATTAATATTTTCCTGACATCAAACGATTTTTTTAGGATTTCCATGCGTCACACCCGCAAAAAAGGTAGACAAATGGAAAGCTATAAATTTTTAATAGGTGTGTTAAATTTGGGGAAAAAAAATGTCGGGATTTGTAAGGTGCTCTTCCACCTCCAACCTCCACTGTCTATTTTAGTACTCCTTACAATCCCCTTTTCTCCACCGTCCTCCCGAAACTGGAGGAAATATTGCTACTTCGTCCGTGTCCTTAACCGTGTCATTCAGGGTAGCAACCTTGCGATTCACGGCAATCGTTGCTTCGTTTTTGCCTATCAGTTCTTTAATACTCGGATGTCTTTCATCCAACAGGTCAATCAGAGCTTTCAGAGTAGTATCATCAATATCGATGCCAATCTCCTCCTTTCCAACCTTTTCTCGAAAGCCGGCGAAAAATTTTATAGTTACCATGTTATTCGATCGTAGCGTGCCTGACTCTCATGTCATCTTCTGTAATCTTTAGACGGCCCATCAACTCTACTATCAAGCTGTCCAAAAACACAAGAACAGAAACCTCAAAAAGCGTGCCCAGCGGGGCGAGCGTGTAGTGCTCTCCTTTCATCTGCCTCAACAGGAAGTCCTTTTCGCCTTTGATTTTTGTCCGCCCCTTGACGGTCACGGTGTAGTCCGCTATCTTTCCGATGGACGATGTGGGATAGGACGTAATGAGACAGACATCCGCCCCGACATTCTTCGCTATCTTTGCTGAATTCACAACGGACGTGGATTCGCCTGATCCTGAAACTAGCAAAACCAGATCCCCTTTTTCGATTGCCGGCGTCACAATCGCTCCAACTACATACACGTTTACTCCAAGGTGCATCAATCGCATGGCAAATGCCCTTGCAACAAGCCCTGAGCGCCCTGCGCCGTAAACAAATACGTTTTTTGCCTTTAGGATGCGCTTGACCAGCGAATTAACTTCTTTCTTTTCCAGAGAATTCGCAACCTCTTCGACATGCTCGGTGATAGTGAACATCGCACCTTTCAAGAGTTTCATAGAACAAGATTTGAGTCCATCTATTTATCTTTTTCTGAAATCTGGGCAGTGTTTATATACGCAAGTTTTACAGCTGCCCCGCAGTGCTTCAACCCTCTTATCGCCTTTTATTTTTTTGATAAAATTTACGACCCTCGTTACATCTCTTTTATTGCCTTCGATCTGGAATGCCTTTGATGCCTCCCCGTCTCCAATTCCTCCCGATCCGATAACGATTGCATTTACTCCAAGAATTTCAAGTGCCTCGACTTCCGTTATCACCTCGCCTGCAACAGGCATAACTCCCACGGGGATGCCGATGGAGTAATCAGTTTCGAATATGCCCGTAGCATTTGATATATCGTTTATTGAGTACGGTATCAATTTTTCAAGACCAACTGGTATTATTAGATTTATCCCGCGGGCCTTTACAATGCCCAACACGTCTGCAACAGTACCCCCGGTTTCACTCCCCATCATGACGCCAGCCACACCATCGAAGTCCAGGGCATTTGCACCCTTTATGAACACGTCCGTCGGCTTCATTTTCTTCACGATTTCGCCGGGCTTCTTATTGACGGGCTTGCCGTTCTTCAGGACCACCTCAGACATTCTTTTTGATGCAGGCACGACGCATGGGCCCTTCTCATCTATAAACCCTGCAACATATCTCTCCTTTTCTATCCGCTTTTTCAGTATCTCTTCAACGACGAAGGCGTTTGTCGAGCCGAGGCCTATCGCTACGATGCCGCTCTTCAATGCCTTCTTTACTTTGGGGTGCCGGCTTACAGACCTTCCGATAAGCCTCTTTGATTCTGAAGAAGTCAAGCTGAACTGGGCCTTCACCGTCATACCCTCTCTTTTATGTACTCTATCTTACAGTCAAGTTCTTTTGCAAGTTTTTTTATTATTCGGACTGCCTTTTTCCTCTCCTTTCTGTCCCCAACCAGATAAAACCGCATTATGGATGGCATCTTTTCTTCAATGCCTGCTTTCAGTGCTGCAAAAGAGACCTCACAGTGCATTACCTCGACGTCCACATCCTTTAGAACTTCCGAAAGTTTGAATATGCATCCCCTCTCCAGGATGTGCCCGACCATCCGAATCTCTGTTTTTGCCTCAAGCAAAAAGCATCACCTCGTGTTTTTCTTGGCCTCCAAACTTATATAATATTCGAAAGTTATTTATTCTGCTTGAAAGATGGAGGTACATGTTCGGCGAGGCGGAATTCAAGGAGGCTGTGAAGGCCTATAAGAAAGAGACGTCCTCAAAGAGCAGCGATGTCTTCACTGCCCTTCGAAGAAAACACGCCTTTTTTTCGGACATAAGGGAAAGAGATGCCGTGGACGAGCAGGTCAGGCTGTTCATAGACCTCGTATCGAATATGGACCATGACAACTATACGAACCGGTACGTGCTTCAGACGTTCCTTCTGGATTTCTGCAGGTATCTTGACAAGGACTTTTTATTCTACATAACAAACGGAAAGACGTTTTTCAGCATAAAGGATGAGCTAAAAGAGTTTACAGGAGAGATATACGAGGCCAACAAAAGGTTCACGCAGAACGTCGGCCTTTACGGTCTCGAGCACCTCCTACAGAACTACGGCTCCTTGCTGAAACATGTGGACAGGGAGGAGATAAAACGGGAGGAGAAAAAAGAGGAAGTACGGACAGAACCTTCAGGCTTCGGCAGCTTTTTCGAGGGCGGGAAGTTGTGGTAATCACCTGATATTGTATACGAACACCCACACCACTAGCCAAACCATGAAGAAGTAGAGGAACCCCTTGCCTATCCATGCTTTGATGTTAAAGTCTTCAGCGCTGAGCTTGAATATGCTTTTTGAAATGATCATGGCCGGATACGAGATTACAAAACCCCATATCAAAACGCTCAGGAAAGGCAGACCCGCGCTGTTGTAATAAAGACCGAGTATTATGCCGGCAATCAGGCCGTATGCGGCATGCAAGTATGCAATCTGCCTTTCAACCTCTTTTTCAATCATGTTCCACCTTTATATAATTACAGACTCACATTTATAAGCATGAAGACATCGATGTCAAGCTTTGACGTATTCGCCTTACAAGGCGAATTACAGTCTTTAAAGAATGCCCGCATTAATAAAGTTTTTCAAATAACCTCGGATGAGCTGAAGATCACGATTACATCCAAGGAGCTGGGGAAAGTAGTACTGGTCATCGAGGCAGGGAAGAGGGTCCATTTTACAGATTATCCGAAGCAGAGCCCAAAAAAGGCCAGCACCTTTGCAATGACCATCCGAAAGCACATTGAAAACGGGACCATAATGGGGGTGAGGCAGATTGCCTTTGACAGGATACTGGAGATAGAGATAGAAAAGGCCGATACATTTTATCTAATCTGCGAGCTTTTCGGCAAGGGCAACATTGTGCTCACCAGCAGTGAGCACAAAATCCTTGCAGTGATGAAGGTGCAGAGGTACACGGAGAGGGCGCTTGCAATAAGGTCTGTATATGCACTGCCTCCACAGAGGACTAACCCGCTCGAAGTTTCAAAAGAGGAGCTTCTGGAGATAATCAGGGACTCGGATGCAGACATTGTCAGGACACTGGCAACCAGACTTGGCCTTGGAGGGCTCTATGCCGAGGAGGTCTGCCTGAGGTCAGGGGTGCAAAAGGACAAAATGGAGGCAACTCCCCAAGACGTCGAAGCAATCTGCAATGCGATAAATGAACTCGGTTTGACAGGTGAAAAAAGCGTCATAGTGTTCGACGCCGCCGAGGCGATAGACGTTCTGCCCATTAAACTCCAGATGTACAAAAACCAGGCGCAGGAGGAGTTTGAATCCTTTAACAAGGCGGCAGACGAGTACTTTACAAAATATGAAATAAAGAGAATCGAGGGCATAAGGGATGAGAAATTCGAAAAGGAGCTTGAGGAGCTTGAGACCCGGCTCGAACGGCAGGAAGAGACCCTAAAAAAATACGAAAACGAGAAAGAAATATCCCGGGTTGCAGGGGACCTAATCTATCAGCATTTTAACAGCGTCGAGAATATTCTCAAAACTCTTTCAGAGGCCAAGCGTTCTCACTCTTGGGGCGAAATTAAAGAGCGGATTGGGGA
This sequence comes from Hydrothermarchaeaceae archaeon (SeqCode), assembly GCA_036482035.1. Taxonomy (GTDB): domain Archaea; phylum Hydrothermarchaeota; class Hydrothermarchaeia; order Hydrothermarchaeales; family Hydrothermarchaeaceae; genus JAHJSX01. The sequence continues at coordinate 4,637 of JAZGIK010000001.1, forward strand.
GGGGAAGGGCAGGATTAAGGAGGCCTCCCTAATAAAGAAAGTCCTGCCAAAGGAGGGGACCATTATCATCGATTTAGACGGCATCGATGTGCGGCTCGATGTAAGGAAGACGGCAACACAAAACGCAGACCGCTACTACACCAAGAGCAAGAAGGCGAAGGGAAAGATTTCAGGAGGGAGACAGGCAATAGATGAGACAAAGGCCCAATTAAAAAGACTCGAAGAAAGGGGAAAAGAGACCATAAAGCTGGACGAAGAAATTCCCGAAGAGAGGATTGTCAGAAAGAGGGAGTGGTATGAGAAATTCAGGTGGTTTTTTTCGTCGGATGGATTTCTGGTGCTCGGTGGGCGGGATGCGACATCCAATGAAATGCTTGTAAAGAGGCACATGGAAGCACACGACATCTTTGTACACGCAGGCATACACGGCGCACCGGCTGTTGTCATTAAAACAGAGGGAAAGGAAGCGCCGGAGGCGACGATACGGGAGGCCTTCGACTTTGCGGCAACATACTCGCGAGCATGGAAACACGGCGTGTCCGCGCTGAACGTATACTGGGTAAGGCCAGAACAGGTCAGCAAGACAGCCGAGCACGGTGAATATGTTGGCAGGGGAGCCTTCATCATAAGGGGGAAGAAAAACACCGGGGGTGGAAAAGTCGAGGCAGCTATCGGCGTCAAGATGGGTGAGGAGGTAAAGATTATAGGGGGGCCGCCGGAGGCTGTGGGTAGCAGCGCTGACTACTACGTAAAACTTGTACCGGGCAGGATGAAGAGCAAAGAGGCAGCAGAGGCGATAAAAACACGGATTTTAGAGGAGGCAAAAGAGGAGGACAAAGAGAAAATAAAGAAAATAAACATACGTGATATCCAAGTGCTTTTGCCTGCGGGTGAGAGCGAGCTTGTGAAGAAAAAGTGAAATACTATTTCTTAAACCTCTTATACACTCTCTGGAGCCCTTTCGGGATTTGATGCAAACTGGCCTTCGTCTTTGAGAGTTCTTCGTATTTTTTGACGAAAAGTTTGGTATCTACCCGCTCCTCTTCTGGCATGTCTGCAAGCAGCCTTTCCACAAGCTCGTCTTTTTTTCCACCGAGTTTGAGACCTCTCGCTCTTAAGAGCTCCTTTAGTACCGGAATCTTCTTTTTTCTGAGGTCCTTTTCGGTGCGATTCAGGATTTCCTCCAACCCCGTGACACCGTCACGGAATTCGTACTCTATTATTCGACGTGGCCTGACATTGTCTACGTTCGTGGACAGTATCTTCTTTATATCGGAGGAGGTCTTTTCC
>JAZGIK010000002.1:0-2666 GCA_036482035.1 Hydrothermarchaeaceae archaeon (SeqCode)
GTCAGGAATCAGCAAAAAAGAGCAGGAGCGCATCAAGGACTTCGTCATTCACTATATTGAAGAGAGCGAGGACATCCTCTTTGCCCTCCAGATTATAGACGCGAAGGCGTTTGCACAAATTGCAAGGCGGTGGGAGAAAAGGGGACAGATACCGGTAGAGATAGAGATGTTCGACTTTCTAAATGAGCTGAATTTAAACCCCCTGGTCGTCGCCAACAAGATAGATAGAGTAAAAAGAGATAGAAGAGACGAAATTCTCGATGAAATCTGCGAGTTTTTGGGGCTCACTCCTCCCTGGAGCAGGTGGGATGCGATAATTGTGCCTTTTTCCGCAAAAACCGGAGAGGGGCTTGATAATTTAAAGAAAAATATAAGGCGGTCAATCCTTTGACAGGTCCTCTCCGCCGAAAAATATCAGCTGGACTGCGTTGTAAATATCTTCCATGCCCGTGCCCTTTTCTGAGGACGTGGGTATCACCTCTTTATAGGTGTCCAATATTTCCAACGCCTTGAACAACTCTACGGAACTTTGAACATACATGCTGGAAGACGAAGCCATTAAATCATCGTATAGGTTGTTTGGATCCCTGCTCCAGTCGACGATTTTTTCAACTTCCCCCTCTTCGAGAAGGTCCACCTTGCTCAAAACGCTGACAAACGGGAGTTCAGTCTTGAACTGGATAGAGGTGCAGAGCATGAAAAGTGATACAAATCCGGAGGGTGAACGGGATAAAAACGGGTCAAATAAAAATGCCACAAGAGAATTTTTTTCGCCAAATACATTCAAAATGACTTTTGAGGCATCACGATATGCGAACAGCTCAATCTGCCCGGGGGTATCTATAAGCGCATAGTCGGAGTCAAACTCGTCTAACACCTCTTTTATTTCTGGTGCCTTTAATGCAAGCATGTCAGCGCATACGATCTGCGCACCGTTTGGGCCTAGACTGTAGGTATCCATGACCTCTGGAAGGCTTATCCAGTCCCTGACATCGATATCTACAGGATATAACAGCCTCTCAGCTCCCGGGTCCATGTTAACAGTTATTGCGTTGTACCCCTGCTGAGACATCCACGACCGAAAAGCCGATGTGAGAGTGGACTTACCGCTCCCTGCCGTGCCTATAAAATACAGATTTATCATTTCTCTATCTCATCTACTGCCATCTTGACACCTGCGGCCACGCCTTCTGTCTCTATCCATCCTCTGGGCTTTATGGCATCTCCTACAAGATAAAGCCCCTTCACTGGCAGGGGTGGTGGGATAGGCTCGCCCGAGCGCACCCTGTTTACAGGCCATCGGTTTTTAAAAGTCTGGACCAGGAGGACATCGCAATGTTTGTCAAAATCCGGGAAAATCGTGCGCAGGTCTTTAAGTCCGAGCTCTGTTTCACTTTTTGTGTCTTTGGAGGGGTCGAGCCTCTGATGCGTCATCATTAAATGCATTCCTTCGGGTGCCAGTGAGGGGTCGGCATTTGTCACCTCGTTTACACCGTCGATTCGCTGTGCCTGTGGAGTGAATAATATACCGCTGTGGCCGAGCATCGGCTTTTTGCATGCTATTGACATCTTTATCCCGCAGGCCTCCTTTATTTTGCTGATTTCTTCTATATAACTCTCATCAAAGATTTTAGTATCGCAGAGTTTTATGGTCTCTTTGGGCCCGATATCGCTGACAACTGCGTCGAATTTGAAATCGTCTTTTGTTTTTATGCCTGTTGCTTGCCCGTCCCGAATTTTTATGGTACTTACCGGCGTCTTATAATGTATAACGCCACCATTATTTTCAAATTCGCGCACCAGGGCACCGGAAACGCCCATGCAGCCGCCCATGGGCACGCCGGGACCTCTCAGCTTGGCGATGTTGTTCGTTATTGCAATCATGTCTTCTGCAGAGATTTCATCCGCGTTGATGCTCATGGCAAAGCCACAAAAGGTGTCTGTGATTTGCATTACAAGCTCGTGGTCTATCCTTTTTTTCAACCATTCCCTGTATGTTTCATCACTGGCCTTGCCGCCAAACTTCAGCTTTGCCACCGTTGACAGTATCTTCGCCTTATCTTTTAGCGAAAAAAGCCCGGGTAACTCGCCAGATTGGTAATCCTTTCCATTGATTCTGTAGTAGCCCTCGGGCTTGGAGTGCACAATCTCCACATCTATGTCCAGTTGCTTTAACATAGTTCCGAGGGGGCCTTTTTCTGCATGCGGTATCATGTGAAGCGCGCCCGTTGAAAGCTGGAATCCCTTGCGTTCAAAATTCGTGAACCTCCCGCCAAAATATGAAAGCTTCTCGAATATGGTAACGTCGTGGCCCTTCTTTATTAGACTGACACCGGCAAGGAGTCCTCCAATGCCTGCCCCTATAATCCCAATTCGCATACCTCTCTGTAATTATCCTGCCAAAATATAAATATTTGTGAGGGGAAAAATTATTTAGGGGTCAAATGAAATTACCGCAGCCAAGATACGAAGGGACGGTCTCTCTTGAGGAGGCGATACTCAAAAGAAGGTCTGTCAGAAGATTCGGCGATGTGCCGGTATCCCTCGAAGACCTCTCGCAGATACTCTGGGCCGCGCAGGGCATGACAGAGGGGCACTACAGGACTGTGCCGTCTGCTGGGGCCCTGTATCCGATAGAGCTGTTTGTCGCAACGAAGGAGGGGGTC
>JAZGIK010000003.1:0-5601 GCA_036482035.1 Hydrothermarchaeaceae archaeon (SeqCode)
AAGGCAGCGTCCACATGCAGGAACACATCTTCCTTGACAGCAATTTTGGAGAGCGCCTCTACGTCGTCTATGGTTCCATATTCTGTACTGCCTGCAATGCCCACAATTGCTACGGTATTGTCACTTACTTTTGTTTTAACGTCAGATACGTCGACACAGCGCTCTTCTACTTTCGCCTCGACCAGTTTAAGACCGAGTACATCCGCAGCCTTCCCAATAGAGAAATGTGCAGTCTCCGGCACGATAATTTCTGGATTTTCCCTATTTTTCATGTTTCTCGCAATCCACAGGGCCATTACGTTTGCCTCAGTGCCTCCGGAGAGGATAAATCCGGCTGCATCTGATTTGCCAAGAAGGGAGCCCAGCAAATTAACAGCCTCTTTTTCAAGCTCCTTTGTACCCTTAAACAGACCGGCATCCCCCAGATTCGTATCAAAAAATTGCTCATACACCCTCTTTGCAAACGGGTGCGGTGCGGTGCACATGGAGCCCAGTATTTTACCGTCCGAATATTTCCAATCTCGTCCGGTGGCCTCAGACAGGCGTTTTAGTACTTCCTCTTCACTCATGCCTTTCTCTTGCATATGGTTACAGTACGCACAAATAGAATAAAAAAGTTTTATCTACTCTCTGGCCCTATCCAAAAGAAGCCGCTTCTCGGTCCTAAAAACGGTTTCTCTAACAGTTTGAATGGCATCAGGGTTTGCAGATACGCTGCTTATACCCAGCTCCACGAGGATTTTGACTACCTCCGGGTAGCTGCCCGCTTGCCCGCAGATAGATGTATCAACGCCCGCTGCCCTGCATTTCTTTATGACCATCTCTATAAGTTTCAGAACTGCAGGATGCTTTTCCGAAAACAGCTTTTGAATTCTTTCGTTATTCCTATCAAGGGCGAGGGTGTACTGAGTAAGGTCGTTGGTACCGAAACTTATGAAATCGAGGCCCTCTTCTATGAAGTCTTCTACGATGAGTGCAGACGCAGGCGTCTCGACCATTATCCCGAACTGCACATCTTTATGAGGTACCAGGCCAACTTCCCTTGCCAGCCTTTTCGCCTCGGCCAGCTCTCCAGGGTGCTGTACCAGCGGTATCATCACACCTATGTTAGTGTACCCCTCATCGACAAGCCTTTTTATGGCCTTGAACTCGGATCTGAGCAACTCTGGCTGGTCTACGCCTCTCCTGATACCTCTCCATCCGAGCATGGGGTTATGTTCAAGGGGCTCGTCTTCTCCACCTTTCATGCCCCGAAACTCGTCTGTGGGTGCATCAAGCGTCCTGATATAGACAATACCGTTTGTCTTGTAGAATGCGTCTACGACGATTTTAATATCTGATGCAAGTCTATCTATGAACTCTTCTTCCGCACCCTTGCCAATGAAGTCCATGGGGTGTCTGCCCATACCCAAAATTATATGCTCTACTCTCAAAAGTCCGACGCCGTCTGCCAGCGCTGCCACCTTTGCTGCAATTCTTTCATCCGGCACTGCGAGATTTACCTTTACCTCTGTAGCAGTTATCAATTTTTGAGGCGCGACTACTGCAGCTTCATCGGGCTTTTCTGCCTGCTTGGTCAAACCCCTATAGACTACCCCTCTTGACCCGTCGATGGTTATCTCCATGCCATCTTTGAGGACATCAGTCGCATTACCCGTTCCGACAACACTTGGTATTCCAAGTTCTCTGGACACAATAGCTGCATGGCATGTCATCCCTCCTTCTTCTGTTACGATTGCGCTTGCCCTCTTCATTGCAGGTACCATGTCAGGATTCGTCATCGTCGTGACCAGGACGTCGCCTTCTTGCACTTTGTCCAGTTCTTCTATGTTGAATAACATTGCAACTTTTCCTGAGCCAATGCCTGGAGAGGCGCCTAGACCTTTTATGAGTATCTCTTGGTCTTCTTTAGCCTCTTTAGCAGCCTCCTCCTTTTTCTCTTCACCGTAAAACGTGGTTATAGGCCGGGACTGTACCAGAAACACTTTGTTATTTTTTATGGCCCACTCTATATCTTGAGGAGACCCGTAGTGTTTCTCTATGTCTATACAGAATTTCGTAATCTTTTTCATTTCACCTTCGTTGAGCACCTGCTCGGTTCTCTTTTTTCCTTTTAGTTTTACCTTTACAGTTTTGCCAGTCTTTCTGTCCTTGGTGAACATAATTTCCTTTTTTCCTATCTCCTTTTCAATCAGCTTTAGTTTCGCCTTGTCCATCACGTAGTGATCGGGCGTCACAGTGCCTGACACAACGCCTTCTCCGAGGCCCCATCCGGCCTCGATTATAAGCTGGCTGTTGTCTCCTGTCATAGGGTTTGAAGTGAATACCACTCCCGCCGTTTCTGAATCGACCATCATCTGGATGACCACTGCCATTGAAACTTTATCGTGCTCAAAACCCTGTTTTTCGCGATAGAATATCGCCCGCGGTGTAAAAAGCGACGACCAGCACTTCTGCACGCTGTCAATCAAGTCAGTACCAGAAATGTTCAAAAACGTTTCCTGCTGTCCAGCAAAACTTGCGCCCGGCAGGTCTTCAGCGGTGGCAGAACTTCTAACAGCGACAAACACCTTTTTCTTACCTGCCGATTTACACAGTTTTTTATAATTTTCATTTGCCACTTTCTTTACGCTGGCGGGCATTTTCACACTCATCATCATTTTCCGTATCTTTTTCGACGAATTTTGCAGTTCTTTGGTGTTGTCAACATCCGTTTTTTCAAGCACGGCATTGACTTTTTGTCTAAGACCGCTTTCATCTAGAAACCTTGTGTATACCTCCGCGGTGATAACAAAGCCCGGCGGTATCGGTAGTTTGGCATTTGTCATTTCTCCCAAATTTGCGCCCTTCCCTCCCGCGATGCCTACATCTTCTTTTCTCAAATCTTCAAACCATGCAATGTCCACAGTCCAACCTCCTATTAGATCATAGAACTTTTTAGAATTTTATCTCTTGATTTCTGGTAACCCTTTTCACTCAGCTTTGATATCAAGGCCAAATCATCTACCGAAACATTCAATCGAAACAGCAGCAGTTTTAGATTTGACAGGTCAATGTCGCCCCCGCGCATCTTTATCTCGCTCAAGGCCTCCAAGTCTCTTATTACTTTTGTAAGTGCCATGAGCTCTGAAAACTTCCTGACAAAAGCGAACGTCGGGCATATTGACCCGTTTTCTATTCTTGAAATGGTCTCCCTTCTAAGACCCAAAAGAGTGCCAAGATCTTCCTGTCTTATACTCAAAGAAGTTCTTATGTTCTTGATTTCCCGGTTTGAATTTTCAGAAGAAATTATGGCTCCCCCGACATCTTTGATATATCTCCCATATTCTTTTTCGAGAAGGTACATTATGAGGATTTTCGGCGTTGACGTATAAATAGTTTTGGGATAATGTTACGTATTACGTAACATTTTTGTTTTTTGCACGTTCGCTGGTTAATTGAATCGTGTCATTTCTTCCCTATTCTAATCAATATTATCAGAAATGCGATTGCGCAGACTGCTATCGCGGCATATATCTTCAAGCTGTCCTTGACAGGGAATACTTCTATGAAAGAGGATTTTGTATCGGAATACTGCTTGTCATCCTCCTTCCACTGGATTATGATGTCTACAGGATATTTCTGAGATGCCGCGTCCGAGTCCACGTCCACGTGAAAGCTTACATGCGCACTTTCACCGGGTTGTAACTCGCCTATAAAGAACTCGTTTCCAGTAGGGGTAAAGGGGTAGCTGGCCCTCAGGATTACCTTTACCTCCTCTGCCAAATTGTTTCCAGAGTTTTGAATCTCGAAAGTTATCATCTTCTCTTTTTCCCCAGCACCAGCGCTGTTCGCAACCGGAACAATGGTAAAATCGGCACTTTCTTTTATTACAACATTAATTTTTCCGGAATTAGAAATATTCTCCCCGTCCGGAGTTTCATAGGCGACTTTGATGGGAAGACCGTATTCCTTGGCGCCCACGTCTTCTGCGACGTCTATGGAAATAACAGCGGTTTTTGATTTTTGAGGACCAATATCTCCGACATATATCGTGCGGGAGGACCACAGCACGTCTATCCCCTCTATAGAATCCGGCAAAATTATAACATTCCTGGCTTCTTCCGTGCCGGTATTCACTGTTTCCAATTGTATTTCAGCATCATCTCCCGCCCTGATTTCACGAGGCTGTGAGCTCTTTACAAATACTTCAATGTCCGGCCTACCTTTAACTTCAATCAGTATAGGAATGATTTCTCTATATCTCTCATAACCGCCGCTCAATCCAAGACCATCAGCATACCTTGTGTAGGTCAGCACTACATTCACCCCATAAAAGCCAGCAGGCGCGGATTTATCCGCTAAAAGATTGAAGGAAAAAGGCCCGCCAGTCTTGAGGGGGTATGTATACCCCAGCCTATTTATGTAATGCGCCTCGGTGGGGCTGGTATTTAGGAGAGGATACCCACCTTCAAGGTAAACATAGATATCCTTCGCATCTGCATACCAGCTGTTTTCTACCTTGAAGGATATATTGAAAGAATCGCCAGAATAAATATCTGCCGGTATCTGAATATTCTTCAATGCCAATCCGGCATCACCGGAGCTTGTTTGGGCAAAGACCGGACAAGTAAAACACAAGAGCAATATTCCAATCACAGCACCTTTATTTTTCATTTTCTACCTCCTATTCTATCGTTCTCCTAAAGGATAGGGACCCAGCTATCAGCATAGATACGGCGAATCCTACCAACACCAAAACATCTAGGGCAAATGCTTCCCAGATTATACCCCTAAGCATCACTGCCCGCATGGCATCAATTGCATAGGTCATAGGGTCGATAAACGCTATCATCCTCATCCACTCCGGCATGGATTCCAATGGGTAAAGCCCACCTGACAGGAACCACATGGGCAGCACGACCATCATCATCATCATCTGGAGGTGTTCAATTCTTGTTATCCTTGTAGCAAATGCCATAGACATGCCGATAAACCCGAAGGCTGTAATTAGCATCAGTCCTAGTATAAGACCGAATCCAAGTATATCTGTTTTTACCTCAACCCCCAGAGCCATCGCAATTAATAGAGCAGCAGTACCCGAAAACAGCGATTGAACCACACCTGCAGCAGTCTTTCCAACTATTATAGAGTTTTTTGATATCGGCGCTGCTATAAGCATCTTCAGGGTCCCAAATTCCCTGTCCATCACCAATCCCAACCCTCCCGAGAACATGGCTGAGAACACAATAGTCATCATTATTACTCCGGGAGCCAGAAAATCGAGATACTCTATCCCCCGCCCAAACACGGTGTTTCTTTGAACAGATACCACATCAGCTGACGGAGCTATTTGCTTTGAAAACGAATCAGAAATTCTGGAGATAAAAGAGATCAGGGTATTCGAGACCTGTGGGGAGGTTTCATCAACGCTCAGCTGGACCTCTACTGCGTTGCCTTCCTCTACACCCATGCTGAAACCTGGAGGAACAAAAATTATACAGTATACCTTTCTCTCCTTTAGCATCTCTACTGCCGTGGCGTAATTGGTCGTGGCCGTTATATCCAGGATGCCTTCTGTGTTGAGCATGCCCACGTATTGGTTAGCTGCTTCGCCGAAGT
>JAZGIK010000004.1:0-2390 GCA_036482035.1 Hydrothermarchaeaceae archaeon (SeqCode)
TGTGTGCTGCTCTTCCACGACGAGCTGTGCCAGGTATTCAACGCCCTGATGACTGCACTGAGCCTCCTTCGGGCCGGCAGCGATGTTACAATATTTTTCGGCTCCCTCGGGATAAACGTGGTCCACAAGGAGAAGATAAAGGAGCTGAAGTGCGTGCCGGACCAGCCAGAGGAGGAGCAAGATAAGCTCATGAACAAGATGGACGAGATGGCCCTGCCGACGCCTGAGGATATGATGACGATGCTCGAGATGGAGGGTGCGCTGCTTCTGGGCTGCCCGCTTAATAAAGAGCTGTTCGAGTTCGCGGACGAGGACATCATCGACGGCGTGGGGATTGCTGACCCGGAGACGTTCTACACAGAGATTATGGTTCCGGCTGATATGGTCCTGTCGTTTTAAAGGGGATAGACAAAGTTTTTCTATCGGTCCTGTAGAGTCCTTTGCATGCAGTCGATGAAGGAACTCAGAAAGAAGGGCCTCGCGAAGTATAAGGGCAGGGATAGGGCCGTTTCCTGGAGGGAAAAGGATTTTCTTGACGGCCCGGTCAATGCTGGCGTGATAATCCTGCCGACAGTAGGGTGCAGGTGGGGGAGGAAGGTGGGGTGCATCATGTGCGGGTATGTCTATGACGCTGCTCGTGAAATTAGGCAAGATAAAATTATTGAAGAATTTAAAAAAGCAATAAAAAAAATTGACAACATCGAATACCTGAAAATCTTTACCTCCGGGAGCTTCCTTGACCCGCAGGAACTCTCTGCCAGGTCGGTGCGGGAAATCCTGTCAAATGTGCCAGAGAGTGTAAGGAGGGTCCAAATCGAATCGAGGCCGGAATTTATAAAAGAAAAAGTACTCTTGAATATCAAAAAAATGCTCAAAGCAGAGCTGGAAATAGGGATAGGGCTTGAAAGCGCTAATGACCGTATAAGAAAGTCAATCAACAAGGGATTTTCTTTCAATGATTTTAAAAAGGGTGTAAAAATATGCAAAAAGAACGGCGTAAAAGTGAAGGCGTATCTGCTTTTAAAGCCGCCTTTTCTCACGGAGAAGGAAGCGCTACAGGATGCCAAAGATTCGATTGCTAAAGCACAGAAGGCCGGAGCTGACAGGGTGTCTGTCAATCCATTGAACGTGCAGAGGGGCACGCTCGTTGAAAAGCTGTGGCAGAGGAGAGAATATCGGCCCCCGTGGCTGTGGACTGTTGTCGAGGTGTTGAGGTGGGCAGATGAGAACGTGGACATCCCGGTACTGAGCCATCCCACGGGCGCCGGGAAGCAGAGAGGCGCACACAACTGCGGCAGCTGCGACGGAGATGTTTACAGGGGTGTAATGGCATACTCGACCACGAGGGACCAAAAACATCTAAATTTGGACTGTAAATGTAAGGATTTGTGGAGGGATACCCTGGAACTTGAAGGACTGGAGCATTAATCTTTTTCCATTATTATATGCCTTCTCGGATAGGGGATTTCAATGCCCTGCCTGTCGAATTCCATCTTGATTTCTTTTGCCAATGACGACATTATGTTTTTGCGTTGCCGGGCATTGTCAATCCAGACCCGAAGCTCCAGGTCGATTGACGACGCGCCGAAGGCCTGCATAATTACCACTGACGCTGGTTCTTTTAGGACGCCCTCGGTGTTTTTTGCTACATCCAGGACTATCTTCTCTGCCTTTTTGGCATCCGCTTCGTAGGCTATACCGACGGGGACCCTCACCCGGATGTCCGGCGAGATAGCAGTGTAATTTATGATGTCTCTTCTTCCGATTTCCGAATTCGGGATGACCAGCAGGATGTTGTCGGTAGTGCGGATTTTCGTGCTGCGAAGCCCTATCTCCACCACATCGCCCCAGGTTGCGGCCTGCTTTGGCGCGCTCCACACCTCGATTCTGTCGCCCACGACGAATGGTCTGTCTATTATTATGAAAATGCCGGCTATCACATTGGCTATCGAGTCCTTTGCAGCGAGGCCGATGGCGAGGCCCGCGATGCCGAGGCCCGCCACGAAGGGCAGCACCTCTATGCCGAGCTGGTCGAGAGCCATAATTAATGCAAAGATGTAAACGAGAAAGCTTACAATCTTGTTTATAAGGGGGAGGACCGTGTCGTCCAGCTTGCCCTCGGTTCTTTTGGAGAGGTCCCTTTCGATATAATCCAGTACGATTTTTGTAATGTTTGCAACCGGCTTTGCAAGGGATAAAATCAAAATCGCAACTACTATATTCGTTATATCTATTCCAAGCTGTTCTGTCGCAAGTATCACTGTAATCGCATAAATCACATATTTCGATGGAGTCCTGAGGGCATCGAGTACTAAATCATCAAGGTCTGTCTCGGTCTTATCTGCAAAATTCTCCTTTAGCCATTTGATCAGCCTTTTTGAGAATTTCCC
>JAZGIK010000005.1:0-4431 GCA_036482035.1 Hydrothermarchaeaceae archaeon (SeqCode)
TAGGTGCAGGCTCTTCTGCTGGCGCTTCTTCTTCTGGTTCTTCCTCCTCAGGAGCAGCTTCCTCCTCAGCTTTCTCCTTAAATGCTTTCAGTCTTGACAGAGTGTATTCAGCTCCGGCATCAGGCGCTGATTCGTCTTCTGGCTTGTCTTCCCCTTCAGGAACTTCCGGTTCTTCCATAGCGTCGGTGAGCCCTTCGATTTCAGAGGCTTTGCGCTTCCTGATGAAATAAAACAGCGAGATAAAAATGCCTAAAGCAATGACCAGTACTATACCTATTTTTGCGTAAGGCATGGAAGGTCCAGAAGTAGGGGGAGCTGAAGTCAAAGGAGGTACAGGGGGGGTACTAGCAGACGTTGCAGGAGGGATGGTTGGCGGGGCAGTTGTTTTTGGTTCTTCTGGTTCAGTTGTTGCTAATGGTTGCGTTGTTTTTGATGTATTTTCTCCAGATATTCCAAAGATGCCAAGCCCTGGAGACTCTGCAGAATAATATGCGTACTCGACGCTCTCTCTATCTAAAATAGTATTTAGTGGGTTCCATTCTCCATTAGAATAACGATTTATTACAATTGAAGTCTTGTTGATGTTGTTGTCATCCATCCATCTAGGAGGGACTTTGAACAGGACATATGCATAGTCAATATCTCCATCCTGAATGTTCCGGGTTTCAATTTGAATATACCCTTTGACTGTACCGTTGATATCCTTTGAAATATCTGATGGTTTTTCGTCAAGAGTTGAAAGGGTTATCTCTACATCAGAGACTTCTTTGTTCACAATTATACCAAGACTTGATAAAGGCATATCCGTTGTTTGAAAATGAAAGTTTGACCTCTCGTTTACAAGCAGGTAACCAATCTTTATCTCAACTTTGCCCTCATAAGTATTGATTTCCACATTATGAGTTTCGTCATAGGAGGGTGCTGCGTTCACTCCCGTCACGCCGAGTAAGAAGAAAACTGATAGGCATAATACTATTATCCTCATGTATTATTACCTCCTGCCATCCTCTTGCACCTTTCCTCTCACGGAGATTAGTCTGGTATTATTATGCCTGGTATTATATAAATCACTGCGTCTTTTTTGTGGCTTCCATATAGGTGTAGATGAGCCCTAACAGGCCTAAAACGACCAATAAGACCCCCATGTCCTTGAGTATGAAATAATTTTGCCCGACATACGCCTTAAATTTGAAAAACATATACCTGCCGGAAGCTATATTGACCAGTGACCAAACTAAAAGGAAGAGGATTTTCAACCAATGCTTCACCTTCTCTATTTTTTCGTCTGACATTTCCCTTCCTCCTACTATCCCATATCAGGTCTTGAACATAAATAATTTTTGGGGAAAAATAAGGAGACTGTAAAGACCAGGCTTGGGTAGAGTAAAATTCCATCCGGCACTACTTACAACACTTCAAAAGCGCCTTGAAAATCAGTTTTGCGGCCAGAATCGGGGTGTAGCTGTCGTAGATGGGCGTCACTTCGGTGAAGTCGAATCCGGCCATCCTTACGTCCTTTAGAAAGTCGAGTATGTCCACCATTTCCTCGAAAGTGAAGCCAAGCGGCTCCGGGTTGCAGACTCCTGGCGCCTCCTTGGGGTCGATGACGTCTGCGTCTATTGAAAGGTAGACTTCCCTGCCCTTGATGGCATCCAAAATCTCCATTTTTAGGGCCCCCATATCTTTGCAGTTGTTGAAATCGATGTAATTTAATCCGAGTTTTTTTGCGTCTGAGACCTCTGCCCTACCTGCACTGCGGACGCCGACAACCAGGACGTTTTCGATTCCGAGCAGTTCTGAAACCCTTCTGGTCGAGCAGGCGTGGGAGAGTCTGTTATTCAAGTACTCGTCCCGAAAATCGAGGTGCGCGTCCAGTACGAGGTAAAATGGCTTTTTTTCGAATCCGTTCAGCGCGAAATAGCTGATCGTGTGCTCCCCCCCTATAAGGCAGGGTACGGCAGCAGCCTGGAGTATCTCCCTGACAGTCTCCTTCGTCCTCTTCATTGTCTCTTCGGCATTTCCAAAAGAAACTGCCACATCGCCGTAGTCTGCCAGAGGTATTTCAGGCAGGTCAAAGTCCTCCAGTATGTCATAATCCTCTATTTCGAGTGACGCCTCTCTTATGGCGTTCGGGGCGAATCTCGATCCGGTTCTGTAGGTCTCGCTGCTGTCGTACGGCACGCCGCATATCACATACCGCGCATCGGATATATCTCTGCTCTGTCCGCTAAAGGTAAAAGGAGAAGTATAAAGCCCGGGCACTACCTTACCCTCGTTATTTTCTTTCTGCCCATAACGTTCAGGACTTCCACCTGTGCTCCCTCCACCATCGTGCCTTCGATTTCCTCTTTCCCGGGCATCGGCAGTTCGTAGGTGTTGTAATCTTCCATGTCCATAAGCTGCACGCGGTCCCCTAAAAAGGCAATAATCTGGGCAGACTTTTTCTCGGTAATCGGCAGATCCACTTTTGCGTCAACAGGACTGACAAGGGTGCGCTTCTGCCCGTCCAAAATTCCGATTCCCTCGACACGGGCCTTCGCATGCCCATGCTTCCCGGTTTTCGCTGTCTGCATGCTGACAACCTTGCAGGGTTCACCGTCTATTACAACGAATTTTCCTACCTTCAAACTCTTGACTTCACCGACTTTCGTAGCCATCTGACTCCTCCATTAAGTTTATAATTTTATTTGAACTAGTACCATATATATGTTATCAGGATGAGAGAAGTGGCGGCGGAAGTCCAAAAAGCAGTGGGGCCAATGTCAGACACAAAGGAGGCAGGCGGTATAGTATTCAACGGAACAGGAAGTGTATTAGACGCGAGCATTTTGAGTTTGGAAGGGATATCGATTGTTGCCTGCAGCAGCAAAGAATTGTATAGAGATGTATCGAGGCTTTTGAGAGATGGCAAAAATTAAAAAAGTAGGGCTTGTGGTCAAAGACCTGAAGGAATCCAGGAAGATTGCGAGGGAGATTGAAAAGTACCTTTCCTCCAGGGGCATAGAGACCTGTTTTGACGACTGGAGCGCAAAGAAGCTCGGGTTTGAGGACAGGCAGTGCAGAATACAGGACTTCGAAACGGACCTGATACTGACGCTCGGCGGTGACGGCGCAATATTGAAGACTGTGGACTTCATTGCCGGTAAAAAAATACCAATACTTGGCATAAATTTCGGAAAAATGGGTTTTCTTACTGAAATAAGAAAAAATGAGTGGAAAGAGGCCCTCGAACGAATTTTAAGCGGAAAATATACGGTAGAAAAACGAAATAAAATTGAAGTACTTATAGACAGAGAAAAAATAGGAAATGCGCTGAATGAAGCAGTAGTAATGACCTCGGAGCCTGTGAAAATGCTGAATTTGAAGGTGCTCATCGACGGGCAGATCGCAGAGCTTGTGAGGGCAGACGGCATAATAGTATCGACTCCAACCGGCTCAACCGCATATTCCATGTCTGCCGGGGGCCCGATAGTCGACCCGGATGTATCTGCATTCATAATAACATCGATATGCCCTTTCAAGATAGGCGTCCGCTCGTTCGTCGTCCCGCAGAAATCCAAAATAAAGGTGGTGGCAGCCGAACCGAAAAAGGAGTCGCTGCTGGTCATCGACGGCGAGTACAGGAAAAATATAAAACCAAAAAGCGAGGTGCTGATTCGGCTCTCGAAAGAAAAGGCGCATTTTGTCAAACTTGACGGCGACTTTTATAGAAGGATCAAAGAGAGGTTACAATGAGGGCTCTGGTACTTGATACATCTGCATTTGTCACGGGTTTCGGCCCGGGTTACGGCACCGATTCCAGCTTGGATACTTTTACTGTTAAGGAGGTTATAAACGAAATAAAAAACCGCGAATTAAAGCTGAGGGTCGACCTGTATTTGAACGACGGGCTGCTCAAACTGGTTGAGCCGTCCGAAAGGGCATTAATGTTTGCAAAACAAATCTCAGGAAAGTCTGGAGACTTGGCAACACTATCCGATACGGACCTCAAAGTAATTGCACTTGCTCATGACCTTAGAGAGGACGGCCTTGAAGTCACTATCATGACCGATGACTACGCCATCCAGAACATTTCAAACATAGCAGGAATAAAATACACACCCGCAGCCGAGATGGGAATCCAGAAGGTCATCAGATGGAAGAATATCTGCAGCGCATGTAAAAAGACATTCCCGCCCGATTTCAAAGGGAAGTGCACTGACTGCGGCTCAGAGCTAAGGATAGTTAGAACAACCACCACATCTCCAGTGAAAGAACCGTGATCTTCCGGATAGACAGCGGATGATTTTTGATTCCCTACATCAAGCTCGCTAACGTCAGGTTGATAGCGTTTTTGATGTCCTTCATGCTCGCAACTTCGACAGGGCTGTGGATGTACCTGACAGGTACGGATACCACGCCTGACGGCACGCCTTCTCTCGTGAGGTGAAT
>JAZGIK010000006.1:0-10293 GCA_036482035.1 Hydrothermarchaeaceae archaeon (SeqCode)
CATTATAGAAGTCTTCCTCCCTTTCGTCGAGATTGTACTGCCTTATGCCCAGAGGGGTGTCGGCAATGTGAGCAAATCGCATAAATCTACATTCTTCAGTGTTTATTTAATCTTTTTGTGACCTTCAATTTGAGTCAATTTTATATATGCAGGACAAGCAGAGTTGGCCATGCTTGGGAGGATGCCCGCAGACGATAAATCTACGCTAGAAGGCACTAAATGAAGGCGATACTTGGCTTTGATGATACGAGGAAACTCCTCGTAAAATACGGTTTTCCCCTGCTGGAGGAAGGCCTTGCGAAAACCGAGGATGAAGCAGTGAAGATTGCCAACGAGATTGGATTCCCTGTAGTACTAAAGTTGCTGCCTCCGGACGTGAATCACAGAGAAAGTGTCAGCACAATTTTGAATTCCGCAGAAGAGGTGAGACAAGAATACCAGAAGATACTAAAGAACGCAGGCGGGCACCTGGAACCAGATGCCTTGGACATCCTCGTTCAAAAGCGCACAGCTCATGGAATGGAGGCCGTCATTGGAATGACAAGGGACCCGCAATTGGGCCACATTGTGACGTTCGGCCTCTCCGGACTGTTTGCATTTTTGAAGGACATTTCTCACAGGGTGGCGCCGGTATCAAAAGAAGAGGCAATCAAAATGATAAAGGAGACAGAGGCATACGGCGTCATAAAAGGCGACGAAAAGAAATCTGCTGACACAGAGGCCATTGCAGATGTAATAGAGAAGGTATCGAATCTGTGCATGGAAAACGATGATATCCTGGAGATTGAAATAAATCCTCTATTTATATATGAGAGGGGAGCAGTGGTTATTGAAGCCAGGATAGTGGTGGAATAGGGAAAACCTTTATATCCCGGTTAATTCATTCATAGTTTTATACCTGAGGTGGCATTATGGTTTCAAGACTTAGTGAGATGAATGGTCTCGATGTATTTACCGAGGAAGGGAAACATATTGGGGTTCTGGACGACGTTTCCATCGATTCCGACACTGGAAAAATCTTGGGCATGATCGTATCGAAATTGGATTCCAAGTTTTCAGAGCAAGTTGGAGCTGAAGGCAAAAAGGGGATTGTGGTACCGTATAGTGCAGTGAAATCAGTCGGCGACATAGTGTTGATGAGGCCCATTTCCTATACGGGAACAGAAACGGAAGAATAGGGACTCCATACCTTCAGCGATGCCAATTTTCGTTAATTTATGCAAGAATTCATTGAAATCCAGGAGGATTTGTCCAGGAGGGTTGTATTAGAGGATGGGTTTGAAGGAGTGGAGAGGGTCGCAGGCGTGGACCTTTCATATAAAGGAAGTCGCGTATTCTGCGCGGCAGCTGTGCTGGATTACGAATCGCTGAAAATCGTAGAAAAACAGTGTATAGAAACGAAAGCATCCTTTCCTTACGTTCCCACCTTTTTGGCATTTCGTGAGGCAGAGCCAATAATAAAGACAGTAAAACATTTACACTTCGACGTATTGATGCTGGACGGACATGGAATAGCCCACCCACGCGGTATAGGCATCGCATCGCATGTCGGCGTCCTCTTGGACAGGCCGACGATTGGAGTGGCAAAGCGCATTTTGTGCGGAGAAGTGGAGGGGGAGATTGAAACCGGAAAACCGGCACCACTTACTTACAAAGGTAGGCAGGTCGGGCATGTATATTGCTCAAAGGACGGCACAAACCCGATTTATATCAGTCCTGGACACAGAGTTTCTCTTACGTCATCTCTGGAAATAGTCAGGCATTGCATAAGGAGTCACAGACTTCCCGAGCCGACCAGGCTTGCACACATGCTAGCCAATTCCAAGAGGAGGGGGCAGTGAATCAGGAAAATTTTTATATCAATACGACAGAAAAAGTCATATGGGAATGGCAGGGCTTGTAAATATAAACGTGGTCCCCGGGAAGTTCTATGACGTTGCGGAAAAGCTCAGCGAGCTGGAGGAGGTCAAGAATGTCTGGGGAGCCTACGGCGACGTTGATCTGATTGCTCATATCGAGGGAGAGGAAACTCTTTCTGAGGTGGTGATAAAGAAGATTCATGCAATAGAGGGGGTTACTCACACCAGCACCACCGTATTGATACCTCTGAAGAAGGGCGAACTCTGATTGGCTTTCTGTGCCATGGGAAATTGGTAGAAGAAATTTACACGGGGTAATTTTTCAAAGAATATACTTCAACCTATTTTTTATTTGTAAAAATTCAACTTTATGCTAAAATTGTAAGAATTGCAATAAAAACACACAAGAGGATTCGAATTGAACGAAAAAAAAATTGACATACCGATTAAAGGCATGACCTGCGCCAGCTGTGCCACAACTATAGAAAAGGGACTGTCCAAGCTGAATGGTGTGAGCGAAGCAAACGTTAATTTTGGAACGGAAAAGGCAACTATTGTTTACGATTCAGATACGGTACAAGTCGAAAAATTTGTCGATACGATCAAGGATGTGGGTTATCAGGCGGATGTAGAGAAGGTGATCCTTCCGATTGAGGGGATGACGTGTGCATCGTGTGCAGCGACTATCGAAAAGGCATTGAAATTGAACGGCGTCGCTCGTGCAGACGTAAACCTTGCCACAGAGAAAGCGATGGTCGAGTACTTTCCCTCTCAAATCAGTCTTGGTCAAATCAAAAAGGCCATCGAAGGAGCTGGTTATAAGGTTCTGGAGATGGCAGAGGAGGTCGCTCCAGAAGACAGAGAGAGGGAAGCGCGCCGAAAGGAAGTCAAAACGCTGAAGACCAAATTTGCAATCGGTGCCACACTTGCCATACTGCTCCTCTTGGGCAGTTTCAGACTGGGCCCTGCTTTTCTGAGCAGCCACGTCGCGCTGTTGATAATTGCTTCACCTGTGCAGTTCGGGGTGGGCTGGCAGTTTTACAGAGGATTCTGGGGGCCCTGAAACACAAAAGCGCGGATATGAACACGCTGATAGCAGTGGGGACCTCTGCTGCATATTTCTATAGTCTGGCAGTGACTTTTTCCCCATCCTATTTCGTTGTCAGAGGCATCGAGCCCAAGGTTTACTACGATACCGCAGCCATCATCATAACCCTTATTATATTGGGCAAGCTGCTTGAAGCCAGGGCCAAGGGCGAAACTTCAGAGGCAATAAAGAAACTGATGGGGCTGCAGCCAAAGACTGCGAGAGTAATTAGAGATGGAGAGGAGATGGAGATACCTGTCGAAGAGGTCCAGATTGACGACATCGTAGTAGTCAGACCCGGAGAAAAGGTGCCGGTTGACGGAATCGTAAAGGAAGGGCATTCAGCAATAGACGAGTCCATGCTCACCGGTGAAAGCATGCCAGTCAGCAAGAAAGAGGGAAACGAGGTCTTCGGTGCCACTATAAACAAGACGGGAAGCTTCACGTTCAAAGCGACCAAGGTGGGCAAGGACACCACTCTGGCCCAGATTATCAAGCTGGTCGAGGAAGCACAGGGCTCAAAAGCACCAATTCAAAGAATGGCAGATAAAATCGCTGGCATATTTGTACCTGCAGTACTGGTAATCGCAACCGTCACCTTCTTAGTCTGGTATATTTTTGGACCTTCACCGGCACTAACATTTGCTTTGGTAAACTTTGTCGCTGTATTGATTATCGCCTGTCCATGCGCACTTGGACTGGCCACTCCTACAGCTATAATAGTGGGTACCGGAAGGGGAGCCGAAAACGGGGTGCTGATTAAAGGCGGTGAGAGTCTGGAGATGGCCCACAAAATCAACACTGTAGTCCTGGATAAAACAGGCACTCTGACAGTGGGCGAACCATCGGTCACAGATATCATCTCTGCAAATGGCTTCAGCGAAAATGACGTATTATCCTATGCGGCAGCTGCCGAGAAGGGTTCCGAGCATCCATTAGGAGAAGCGATGCTCAGGAAGGCAAAAGAGGAAGGAATTCACCTTCCCGATCCAGGGGATTTCGATGCCATACCGGGCCACGGCGTGAGGGCAAAAGTGAATGGAAAAGCCGTATTGCTGGGCAACTTAAAACTGATGAAAGATGAGGGCATAGAAATCATGGGTCTTGATAAAGAGGTCGAGAAATTGTCCAGCGAGGGAAAGACACCGATGTTCATTGCCATTGACGGAGTTGCAGCAGGTATAATTGCGGTTGCAGATACGCTAAAGGAAAATTCCCACTATGCTATTGAAAAATTGCATGAACTGGGACTGGAAGTAGTGATGATAACCGGAGATAACAGCAGAACAGCAAATGCAATAGCAAAACAGGTTGACATCGACAGAGTACTGGCCGAAGTTCTCCCGGAAGACAAAGCGAAGGAGGTCAAAAGTCTCCAGGACGAGGGTAAAACCGTAGCCATGGTGGGGGACGGCATAAATGACGCACCTGCATTAGCGCAGGCAGATATTGGCATTGCAATTGGCACCGGCACAGATGTAGCGATGGAGGCATCGGACATCACCCTGATTACAGGCGACTTGATGGGCGTTGTCACATCCATTGAACTCAGCAAGCGGACGATGCGCACCATAAAGCAGAACCTCTTCTGGGCATTCTTCTACAACGCATCGTTGATTCCCATAGCCGCCGGGATTTTATATCCGTTCTTCGGGATACTTTTAAATCCGGTCTATGCCGCAGCGGCAATGTCCCTCAGCTCGGTGTCAGTCGTTACGAACTCTCTGCGATTGCGGAACTTTACTCCACGATAAAAAGATAAAAAGGAGGTGAAAACATGGCAATAGACCCTGTTTGCAAAATGACCGTAGATGAGGACACAGCAGAACACGTTGCAGAACACGAGGGGAAAAAGTATTACTTCTGCGCAGCTGGATGCAAGACCGCTTTTGAGGAAGATCCAGGCAAATACCTGTAATTCAGGCGTTTAAAAGTGCCGTGGACGTGATTTGAACACGCGACCATTAGATCTTCAGTCTAACGCTCTCCCAATCTGAGCTACCACGGAATTTTACAGCCGTTATTTTGCTGTTTAAATAATAAAAAGTTTGTTGTCTTTACCGGGTGTCGGCGTGAGGACGGATAGGACGCGAAGCGACCGCATCCGCCCGGAGCGCTGACAAACGTCGGGGACGGGATTTGAACCCGTGCGGACCTAAGGTCCATCAACTTAGCAGGCTGACGCCATACCGGGCTTGGCTACCCCGACTTTGGCGGGCACGCCTGAAGATGAGTGCCTCTTACAAAGGCCAGGGGTCCAGGCATTGACTCAGCCCCGCTACCCTACAAGCACCGGCTGTCCTGCCTACCGTTGCTCCCTTCCGGACCTGGCGGATTTGACAGACTAAACTTTCTACGTTGGCCCTACGACCAGAGCAAAAAGTACCACCGATCCTGCAGGACGAGGCGTCGACGCCAAAACCTGGGCTGACCAGTGTTCGAGAATACTGCTCTTCAGACTTCAACCCCTACGTATCGACGATTTTAGGTTACAGGGAACGCCGAACTCCCCGGTCTAGCCCGCCAGATAAAATGAGAATGGCTTCATATTTTAATCTTGCGTAATCGTGGCCTCGACAGTGATGAAGATGGGCCCCCTTATGTCAATGAGCTTATTGTTTGCGGTGATGTACCGAAGCGCCACGTCATCCAGTGCGAGATTTATGTCGTTGAAGCTCCTTGCAATTTGCACTTTTGTCACAGACTCCTTTTCTCCAGAGATTACACTCTGCTCGATGTTATGCGCTGCAAGAGACGCAATAGCGTCTATGTATCTTATAGAACAGTCGATCCCACTGGCCCTAACATCTGCCGATTTTCCGGGCGGTAGTCCATAGATGTTGCCTTCGTGTACAAAAATCTCATTAAAAGCCGCAGGGCCTAAAAGCCTTTTATTTTCCTCCCTTTCTGTCAGTTTTACAGATACCGTAGATTGAAAAAGCTTTCCAGAATATACCGAAAATTCGCAAGGACTTTTTTCATTCGCATGTTTTTCAGCGGCATCTAAAATCATTTTTGCGATTTCCCTGCCTTCCTCCGATTCAGAGGACTTTTCAATCTTTATCATCGAGGCGATTTCCCTGTCGCTCATCTCAAGGTCGGCATAAAACTGTGAATATGTCATCTCCCGTATGTCGCTAAAGCCGTGGAGGATCATTGCAAGCCTCTCGACACCGAGCCCGAGGTTCATGACAGGGTATTCTATGCCGTATCTTGAGAGGGCTACCGGACTGTACATTCCAAAGGTTGCAATCTCGACCCATCCCATTTTTTTATGTCTGGCATACACTTCCATCTGGCTGTCAGGCGCATAATACTTTGACCTTTTTTCGTCGGGTCTGAACTCGAAGTCCTCAAATCCGAACGGCCTCAAAAGCCCTCTGGCAACCGCCTTGCCGTCCTCCACGCTTGCGTCCTCCGCAACCAGGACGCAGGAAGCAGAGTGGTGGGTCCTCAGGTGCGTTTCATCTTCCTGCTGTTCCCTTCGAAAGCACCTGTCCACAGAGAAAAGGCTCATAGGCAGTGGTTTCCTCTCAATCATGTCCTTTATAGTCAGAAACCATCCGCCTGTCATGTGCGATCGAAGCGTAATTCTACTTGCTTCAGGTTCCAGAGCCCGAAATTCCGGGAAGACATTCTCTAGAATTTTGCTGGAAAGAGAATCGTCGACATTGAGGACTTTAGCGATGTTGTATACAAGGTCATCCCCTCCAAATTCTCCCTTCTTGTACCTGTGCAGGACATCCTGAAGGGGTTCCTTATTCACGCGTGCCCCGAGCTTTTCAATTGCTTTGACTTTTTCATCGCTCAGCCCCACATCAGGTCTTGGCAGTCCACCGAGATAGTAGCACCTGTCCAAAACAGCAACTGCCTCCGGTCCGAACTGTCTTTTTATCTCCTTGTCCTCTATGAAGACAGGATTTATCACCTCTTCGAATCCGAGGTCCAGATAGGCCCTCCTTAACTTTTGAATCGTATCAAAGAGAACGTGGGATTTGCCAGGCCGAATCTTTTCAGGCGAGAGCTTTTTTCTTTCCATACCCTCTGGCAGGAGTTCCTTGGTCTCAAGCCATGCCTTCTCGAAGTCCTCTTTTGCGAGTTTTGCTATGCGCTTGCTGTGCCATTTCATAGGTCCAGCCCATCAATCTTTTTCCCAAGTTTCGCCTGACTTAAAGCCATCGTCGCATCCCCCCACGTCTTTTCAAGCAAGATTCTTGCAGCATCCTGTTTCCTTCTTATGGGGACTATTGCGCTGGGATAGTCAAGAGACATGATTTCATGGGAGATTTCGTCCATCAGCTCCAGAAAGTAATCTACGTCGTCATAGCGCTCCATTCTGATTGCGTCCAGTATGTATTTCCTCAGCTCGCCTATCACGTCTCCGAGGCCCAGGGCGTAGTGTTCAGGAGGAACATTGAGTTCGGTGAAGCTTGGCGGATCCTCTTTATTAAGCAGTGCATATACAATCGCCGCTTCGCTGTATTCCTGCAGCGACTCCTGCATAAATCTAAAGTCCATATCTCCTGAATTCAAATGTGACAATAACGACGCCGCTTCATCTATCAGTTTTTTCGCCCTTTCAAAGTCTTTCTTGTGGATTTCTCTCACGGCCTTTGTTGAGAGCCTCCTGATATCTCGTGATACGGAAAATGCCTCTTCCCTCCTTTTATCTTTACTGTCCAGCTCTTCTTTCATCTGGTTTATTATGGCATCTAATTTCATTGAGATCCCTCATTTTGAAAGCAGGACAACCTTGCTGTCCTTTGAATAATCCTTCACGCTGTAGCCTGTTTCCCTTCCCAGGATTTCCGAAAACCTGTGGACCTCCTCAAATGACGGCATGTCGGACCTTTCAAGCCTTTTTCTTGAGTAGCCCACATGAACATATCCTTTCGGCTCTACAAAGTCCGGGTCGGCCTTCTTTATCAATTCTGCGAATCTTTCCGGATGCTCCAGGTTGTAGCCTCTTACAAGGGTAATCCTTACCACCTTTCTGGTCTTCTTCCG
The DNA here is from genome assembly GCA_036482035.1 of Hydrothermarchaeaceae archaeon (SeqCode). GTDB lineage: Archaea > Hydrothermarchaeota > Hydrothermarchaeia > Hydrothermarchaeales > Hydrothermarchaeaceae > JAHJSX01. The sequence goes on from JAZGIK010000006.1 coordinate 7,954, forward strand.
GCTGAATATCTCTAAGCTTCTATTTAGTCTTTCCCATCCGTCCCTACGCTGGGGGCTGTTGATACGCTTATAGAGGTCCTTGTCGTACGCTATAAGTGAGACGTACAATTGGGTAGGTTTTACATTTTCAAGCGCGTCAGGGTTCTGGCCGTTTGTTACGAGAAACGTGGTGAGCCCCTTTTTGTGGAATTCGCTTATGAGTTCGTCAATATACGGGTATGTCGTCGGCTCTCCTGCGAGAGAGATAGCTGCGTGTTTCGGTTCCCAGGCCTCCTTTACCTCCTGCTTATCGGCTTTCTCGTTCCCTATGTACCCGCCCAGCAGAACTTTCTGCTGTTTTATAGACTCCTCAACAATAGAATCCGGTTCATCTGCTTCAAAGTCAAATTCGCTGCCCAGCGTATGTTCGATCGGCCTCCAGCAGAAGATACACCTGTGCTGGCACCAGGCGACGCTCGGCGTCATTTGCAGGCAGCGGTGCGATTCTATGCCGTAGAACTTGGCCTTATAACACGCTCTATTCCTTACCAGCCTCTCTTTTGTCCAGTGGCACACTTTTACAGCAGAATGTTCGCCAACAATCCTGTGCCCCTGCTTTTCCAGGAGTTCTTTAACAGCGCCGTCCATGGAGATACCTTTCTTACAGAAGACTTAAAATATTACGCCCTGCTGACCGGCGGATGATTTATGAGCATGGCGTCTCCGAAGCTGTAGAATCTGTACTTCTTCTTAACTGCGATTTGATACGCATTAAAAATCTCATTCTTTCCAGCGTACGCGCACACCAGCATCAGCAGCGTCGACTTGGGCAGGTGAAAATTGGTCAAAAGCGCATCGATGTGAGCCCTGAATTTGTATCCAGGATAGATAAATAGCTCTGACCAGCCAGATGTGGGATGTACGATGCCCCCGTCGTCACATGCACTTTCCAGTGTTTTGACTGTTGTCGTGCCTACAGGCACGAGTCTGCCCTTTCTGTTGTTTATTTGCTTCGCGTCTTTTTTGTTTATTTTGAAATATTCTGCTTCCATTTTGTGCTTTTGTACGTCTTTTACCTTCACCGGTGCAAAGGTGCCGAGACCGACATGAAGGGTCACTTTTGCGACTTTCACTCCTTTTTTTTCTATTTTTTTCAAAAGCCCATCTGTAAAATGGAGGCCTGCAGTGGGTGCCGCTATGGAGCCGTCACTTTTTGCGTAGACGGTCTGGTACTGCTTCATATGCGCCAACTTTTTGATATATGGAGGCGTTGGTGCTCTACCAATACGGTTCAGGACCCCTGGAAGGTTGTCAGAATCAAACTCGACTAGAAATCTGTCGTTTTGTTTTTCTTTGACAAGGCCGAAAAGTGCCCCGTCTTCAAACGAGATTTTCGTGCCTGCGGCGATATTTTTGCCCCTTAAAAGGCAAATCGCTCCCTTCCCCTCTCTTTTAACTATAAGGCAGTCTACTCTGCCCCCGGTCTTTTTCCTGCCAAAAAGTCTTGCAGGCAGCACCTTTGAATTGTTTACCACCAGCACATCGCCTTTTTCGAGATAGTCCACAAGGTTGTAAAATCTCCTGTGCTCGATCCCCCTGCCGTTTACTACCATGAGCGAGGATGAGCTTCTCGGCACTGCTGGGGACTGTGCGATCAGCTTTTTTGGAAGCGGGTAATCGAAATCCGTGAGTTTCATGGCCATAGCAATATTTATCTGCCGTGTTTATTAAAAAGTTATCAGATGTCGGAATACGAGGGAAAACAGGAGCACGTCAGAGCCATTGAGCTGCCAAAAATTGAAGTCGTTGAGAATAAATACCCTGACAGAGGATATACGGTCAAGATAGAGTATCCGGAGTTTTCTACTGTCTGCCCCAAAACCGGGATGCCTGATTATGCAACAATTGAGATTGTCTACAGCCCCAATGAGTATCTCGTGGAGCTAAAATCCTTAAAACACTATTTCGTTGCATTCAGGAACATCGGCTTTTTTCATGAGAACTTTACCAACAGGATATTCGATGACTTCGTCGAGGCGGTGGAGCCGCGCTGGGCCAAAATAGAGGTCCGGGTTAACAACAGGGGCGGCATTCTGACAACGATTAGGAGAGAGTATCCGACCGAAGAAGCAGGATAGAAAGGTTTTTTATTTTAGAGGGCAACTTGTGGCCATGAATAAAATTCCATACAACATCTCGAAAAAAGCAGAAAAAGCGCTGGAAGTTCTGGGCCTGGCACTACTTTTAACAGCGGCGCAAATTGCCTTTTATCATATAGTCTTCTCAGAGAGATTTGTTAATTATTACATTAACCTCTATCAGACTTATATTGTAAAGATCAACATCGTTTACAAGCTTTAT
>JAZGIK010000007.1:0-2690 GCA_036482035.1 Hydrothermarchaeaceae archaeon (SeqCode)
TCCTGGTTCGGACTGTGGCACCGGCCCTTGCAGCAAGAATCCCGAGATGTTTATCAAACATCCTCCTCTCGAGCACGTAACCGTTTGGCTTTTCACCCCGCATGTCGACCTTCGTGCCGTCTGGAGAGTATAGATATTCGCCGTATATTTCATTTGCTATGAACTTTGGATCTGGCTTTATGCCCAGGTCTTTGAGACCCTGAATACCTGTCCCCTCTCCACATCTAACAGGCACCCCGATTTCGGGTCTCTTCTCAACGACCAGCACGCTGGCACCTGACTCGGCAAGTGTCTTTGCGGTCATCGTCCCTCCCGGACCCGCGCCTACAACTACCGCATCATAATCCATGTATTGCACCAACCGGACATGCTCTTATGCAGATCCCGCATCTCGGCTCATTATGCACATGCTGTACGCAATTATCGTTTACTTCTACCCTGCCGGTGTCCAAAAGCTCTATTGCCACCGGTGGACAGACACTCGCACAGGTTCCGCAGTAGAAACAGAAATCGTCTATCTTCATGTGTTTACCTCAAAAACGAATCAAGCTTTGACTGATTTCCGGTATAAAAGTTTTGGGAATTTTTCTTTGAAAAGAGCACCTCTCCGTATTTCCCTCCGCCTCCTTCCTGGATCTTGAACCTGCCCCTTCTATATGCCCCTATCAGACTCGCAAGCTTTTCTCCTCCTTCTGTCTTTATGTCTTCGATGGGAACGTCTATGAGCACCGCTATCTCTGTATCAAACCTCTCGACCAGGCGACGCCAGGCGTCCTGGACCCTGTCGGAATATACATTTTTCACTCCGAGTGCAACCGAGAGAATGTCTGCCAGCGGCGCTATCCTGACGTAATCAGACCGGTTTTTCGGATGCTCCGGAATTTTATATGTAGAAAGTTCCTCGACTCTGTCGTAAACCCCTTTCTTCATCCTGCCGTTGCACATCTGGCACTTCCAGTTGTACCTCTTGGCATCTGCGAACCTGTAAAGCGTGAAGCATTTTATGCAGGCCGTCCGGTGGTACTTTCCGAGGCGGGGGTCGAGGCCCACGTTCAGCTTTATGCCATTGCCAAAAATCGCCTTTTTGATATCCGGGAAAGTGATGTCTTTAAGGGACAGCCTGTTAAATTCTCGTCCGAGCCTGTTCGGCCACGGCGAGTGGGCGTCAGAATTGGTCAAAAACTGGACGTCATGGAACTCTGAAATGCGGTCTGCCATGTCTGTATCTGCGCTGAGGCCCAGCTCCAGAAACCTGACGCGCTTTGCATTTTTACCGTAGCAATCCTTAATGCTGTCATACTCCTTGTATATGCTGGTCCACGGCACGAATGCATGCGAAGGTCCGGCGAATCCCTCGACTTCCGTGACATGGTCAAGAAGCTCCTCTGCGTTTAGCCTCAGTTTTGGTCGGCCATCGCTAGCGATGTCTTTTGAGTGTTTTTTCAAGGACTCTGTAAGACCATGGGCCGCACTTACATCCGGAAGAAAAATTAAATGATGAACCCTGCGTGCGTCCTCCACTTCAGTTGTTATTATAAATTTGCATTTGTTTTTCTCGTAAATGCCGTCCGAGTGCTCGTCCAGTGCCTTGATTTCCTTTAACCAGCCTGGATGGAGCGCGTCCCCTGTACCAATGACGTGGAGGCCTTTGAGGGGCCCCTGCACAGAGATGTTCTCGAGCGTCATGTTCTTGGAGGTCGCGCCGGAATATCTTCCATGTATATGGAAGTCGCAGTCTAAAAGCATGGAAGTCCCTCCCGCCAAAAATACTTAAAACTATCTGAGTGTGACTACCCGATATACCTCAATTGGTCGTCCGTCGGTTCTCCCCTTTGAAACATTCCCATGTCTTCCAGGATCTTTTTCTCTAGCTTTTGGGCCTCCGCGACCCTTCTTTCAGTGGCCTTCGCCCGTTTTGTGAGTTTTGTTGTATCTATTTCAACGTTTAGTAGACCGGCCAGAGCTTGCAGAACCGCCTTTGCCGAGAGCGGGTCCATATAAAACCCTGATGTCTCGCCCATCAGGCAAACGCCGTAGATGCCCCTCAATCTGGAAAGCCCGAGTAAGAGGCCAGAAACCCCGATTATCTGCCCGACCTCCTCCCTTCTTATAATAACATCCATCTCCTCGAGTTCGGGAATGAATTTCCTGTGAGTAACTGCGCCCAGAACCCTGGGCTTTTCGACCATCCCTCCAACGCCAAGACCGCCGAGAGTGTATATCGTATCGACGTTGTACTCGCCGACGACGTCCAGCAGTTTCTCTGCCAATGCATATTGACCCTCCGGCGACGTACTCTGGGTATTTCCTATCACGATTATGAGGTCTTTTTGATTCTTTTTCTTGGCCTTCCAGTAGTAGAATTCGTTTTTCATGGTGCGAATCATGCCGCTCCTTTTTATTATCACCTGGGGCTGGAAATATGTAGAGTGCAGGACCGCAAATTTCTTTGCTTTGAGTTCGGACACGAGGTGCTTTGCAGCGATACGCCCCACATAACCGATGCCTGGGAGGCCCTCGATCAGTACTGGATTTTTTATGTTTGGCTTTTGCGTTTCCTTGAGATGAAACTTCATTTATGCTGACTCCAATTTGAGCTTTCTTCTATATTTCCCGTAAGAATCGGAAGGTGAAAATCTTGCAGGTTTGGGATTTACTGCCGGAGCCCCACATTTTTCGCATGTGTCCTT
>JAZGIK010000008.1:0-7725 GCA_036482035.1 Hydrothermarchaeaceae archaeon (SeqCode)
CTCTGGCAGATGGAAAGAATAGAAAGGGAAAAAAAGCTAGTCAAGAAATACGGGCTTAAAAACGGAAAAGAATTATGGAAAGTGGAGAGCCTCCTAAGGACTTTCAGGAGGCGTGCGAGAAAACTTCTGACATTGAAAACCGAACAGGCGGAAATCGAGAGAAAACAGCTTTTAGACAGGCTTTCGACTCTTAATGTATTAAAGAAGAGCGCTGGCATTGACGACGTGCTTGTGATGAAAATCGAAGACATTCTCGAAAGACGGCTCCAAACAATAGTTCAAAGGACAGGTCTTGCGAACACGCCGAAGCAGGCGAGGCAATTTATCGTACACGGCCTTATAACGATCGGTGGAAATAGGGTCACCTCGCCGAGTTATCTGGTAAAAAAGGATGAGGAAAAGGATATCAAATCGCGTTCACCTAAATAGGGAGACACCATAATGGTAAAAGATGCAGAACACTGGGGCATAGCGCACATATACTCGTCGTTCAATAACACAATTGTCCATATCACAGACGCAACTGGCGCTGAAACCATATCCAGATGGTCTGGCGGCATGATCGTTAAAGCTCACAGGGAGGAAAGCTCCCCGTACGCTGCTATGCAGGCGGCAAGGCGAGCGGCCGAGGAGGCAAAAGAAAAGGGAGTGATGGGCGTTCACATCAGGGTAAAGGCACCCGGAGGAAGCGGTTCAAAATCTCCTGGTCAGGGGGCCCAGCCTGCAATCAGGGCCCTTGCAAGGGCAGGACTCAGGATAGGCATAATCGAGGACGTCACCCCCCTACCGCATGACGGGACTAAAGGAAGGGGTGGAAAGAGGGGAAGAAGAGTATGAGCAATTCTCTCACACTCACACTGAAGGAAATTGACCCGAGCACTGTAAATGCAATAAGACGCGCCATCCTGTCGGAGGTGCCGACTCTGGCAATTGAAAATGTCCGGATTACCGAGAATTCATCATCGCTCTACGACGAAATCATTGCCCACAGACTCGGGCTCATACCGATAAAAACCGACCTCAAGTTATTTAATTTCAGGGAAGAGTGCAAATGCAAAGGCAAGGGCTGCCCGAGCTGTACGCTAGAACTAACACTTGATGTAGATGGTAAAAAGGAATTTCAGACCGTATATTCACAGAGTCTCAAATCAAAGGACCCGAAACTCAAACCTATTGAGGGCATACCGATTGTGAGATTGGGGAAGAATCAGAAGATTTCGCTTGAGGCCGAAGCTGTGCTGGGCACTGGAGAAGAGCACGCGAAATGGCAGTCTGCAGTAGCTGGATACAAGTACTATCCAATAATAAAAATCAGCAGCAAGTGCAACATGTGCAAGGAATGCATAGACGCATGTCCTTTGAATATATTGAAGGCAACGAAGACCAAAATAACCGTTACCGACAAAAAACTGTGCACGTTGTGCAATTCGTGTGCGGAGGTCTGCGATGAAGATGCTATTTCCGTGAAAGGCGACGACAGGAGATTTATATTTAAAATAGAAAGTCAGGGGGCGCTACCTCCAAAAGAGATATTCAAAACGGCATGCGAAATATTGGAAGAGAAAGCGCGTGAATTATTGAAGCTGTTATAGGCGGGCGTGGCCGAGTCTGGTCAAAGGCGCAAGGTTGAGGTCTTATTAATTTATAGTGCCCTCAAAGAGAGGAAAACAGAATCATGGAACTTTCAGCGTATTTAAAAAACACAAGAATATCCCAATGGTGGTATTGGGTGGGAGTATGCGCAATAGCGTCTTCTGCTTTTAATCCAGAATTTATGATAGTAAGGGTTTTATTGGTAATCATTGGCTTTTCATTCTTGTTTGCCAGTGTCTATTCTCTTAATAATACTTATGACCAGGAGTCAGACAGGGGAAATCATTCAAAACTGAATCCCGTGGCACGGGGAAGTATTAGTTTTAAGGAAGGCCTAACAGAATCGATAATATTGGGCGTGGCTGGACTGATTCTTTTGAGTTTGGTATCCATTGAAGGACTAATAGGCGGAGTCCTGCTATATGTACTTAGCATCGTTTATCACATTCCCCCTCTTCGAACCAAGGCCCGGCCATATCTTGATATTATTACGATAACTTTGCTTTATTCGACTCCATTTTTCATAGGGTACACCGCTATAAACTCAATAGATTTAAAAGGCACCAGTTTTGCTTTATTGTTTGGCCTGTTGTGCGGGTCGACTCATCCATTCCAAACCGCAAAGGACATCGAAGAAGACAGAAGGAACGACGATATTACAATTAGCGTATTAATCGGCGTTAAAAAGTCCATGCTCCTCTCACTTGTGCTGCTCTTATCAACGATGATGTATTTCGAGCTCCTGATTTTGGCAAAGTTACTAGACCCGAAGGTATTTTTCGTCCCTCTCATCTTCATACCTTCACTACTTTATTACTACCGAGTCATAACTCACCCATCCAACAAAAAGATTGACAACACATGGAACCTATTGCGTGTCAGTGGCACAGTTGGGGCCCTCCTTCCATTATACCTGTTGTTAGCGTAATCGTCATTGTCGGCTATGAGACAGCAATCACAGTTACTTTTTTATTTTAGAACGCCGAGAAAAATCCGTTACAGTGCGGGGGTGGCCGAGTCTGGTCAAAGGCGCAAGGTTGAGGGCCTTGTTTCTTAGTGGATGCGAGGGTTCGAATCCCTTCCCCCGCACCTTTTTCTTTCTGAAAAGAAAAAGCTGCACCAAAAAGAAACTCTGTTTTGATGAAACTTTTTTGAACGTCCCCACATGAGCCTCGAAAACGGCCGGCTAAGAACACCATACGAGGCTTTCATTGACAAAATGAGGAAGAATTAAGCAGGTGAACAAACATGAAATTAGATTCCAGCACGGACTATAATTCAGGATACTACAGCCGTTTGACCTCCCTTGCATTTGAAAATTTAATAAATACCAGATCCGCTGCTTAATATCTTACGAGTGGTTTGCTCAAGTGCCGCATGGCGCTTGGAGCCACCTGATATGTTCTATTTTCAAGTTTTCTTTCGATACATGTTTTTACTTTTGCTTCTGCATTTGTCTTGCACTTTTTACATCTAAATCCTTGGTGTTTTCCGGCAGATTCCATCCTGGTATTGCATGAGGGGCAGAGGGGATTTTCTTCTCTTGCGACCTCTGCAAGTTTTAGTATTTCTATCTTCTCCAGATTGACAGTGTCTGACTTTACGCCTCCAGAGACCTCTACTTCGTCACCTGGCTTTAGCTCTCGTACAATCCATCTGAAGTCTCCTGTTGGCTCATAGGCAGCGCAGTCTACGTATCTCTGTCCGTCTGAGAGTGGAAAGATGACATGGCCACCGGTAATGGTCTTTGGCTCGCCTGCGACAACGCCCTTCAGAATCACAGAGGAGTACGGTCTTATTTCGGCTATGCTATTGATTCCCTCAAGGTGCGCATCTGTGCCCTGATTCGTGTTATAGAGTATATTTCTCTCAATCGGTTCACCTGGTTCTACCATACCATAAGCTTGAGGCAGTACATCGGGGTTCTCTCCTCGAATGCCGAACAGTACCGGGCATGGTGAGTGAGGGGTGATCAACACACGGGCATCTTTATAGTCGAAGTTGTTGAAAGTCAGGGGAAAGGTCTTTTTGTCCATCTGTACAACCGATTCCCTATCCACCTTTCTCTCGGTTCCCCAGTTTTCACTTAAACGATATGCGATGATTTCGTAGGTGTTGTCGCTTACATCCAGATCACTTCCAATGGCTGAAAGTGCCCCTACGATTCCTCTCCCGTTTTTGAATTTGTGCACATCTGCGCCGTGTTCCAAGGCAGTTTCTTCAGCATCCTTTATCGGCACGACCTCGTGTAGGGCCCTTCTGTAAATGCTTGTGAACTCCTTCGGAACGTTGCCCTCCAAAAAGACGACTCCAGGGTTGGTGTTTTTGTCCTCAAATACTGCATATTTTTTAACTGTGTCGAGGACCATACTCTTTGCCCTCTCAGCCTGTGACGTTTTTATTCTAAGGGAGATGCCAGCATTACCCCGCGTCTTGAACTCGATATTCGGGTTCAGCCTCACGAGTTTGCTTTCAATGACCGTTGAAAATTTCGACAGCTCGTCTTTTAGCACGGCACCGAGATAGGTCGTGCACATCCCTTCAATGGAGTCCGTGTCGTCGATTCCTATGTGGAGTTCCATACGATTAGGACCCTTGGTAACAAATTTTTTATACTTTTCTACCGTTTTGAGATAGGAGAGCATGAGAGAGAAGTGGAAAAACCGTTTCAGCGAGTGGTATAACGATATAATCGAGAGGGCCCAGATACTTGACATCAGGTATCCGATAAAGGGCAATTATGTGTGGTTTCCATACGGATTCAAGGTGAGAAAGCACGTTCTCAACGTCATAAGGGGCATTCTCGACGAAACCGGTAATGAGGAGGCGCTGTTCCCCCTTTTAATACCTCAGACAGAGTTTGCCAAGGAGGCCAAGCACATCCGTGGGTTCGAGGATCAGGTGTACTGGGTCACTCACGGCGGCGTAGACCCGCTGAACATCTAGCTGGCGCTCAGGCCGTCTTCGGAGAGAGCCATATACCCCATGTTTACGGTGTGGATAAGGTCGCATGCGGACATGCCACTCAAGGTGTATCAGGTTGCAAACGTCTTCAGATACGAGACAAAGCATACGAGGCCTCTTATCAGGCTTAGAGAGATTACAACGTTTATAGAGGCCCACACGGCCCATGCCACGGCAGAAGACGCAGATGCGCAGGTTAAAGAGGCAATAGAGGCTTACAAGAAATTCTTTGATACACTGGGCATTCCGTACACGATAACCAGACGCCCTGACTGGGACAAGTTCCCTGGCGCAGAATACACGATAGCATTTGATACGATTTTCCCTGATGGGAGGGCCCTGCAGATCGGCACAGTGCACAATCTCGGACAGAACTTCGCAAAGACCTTCGACATAACATTTGAAGACCTCAACGGAGAGCAGGCATATGTATACCAGACCTGCTACGGCATCTCCGACAGGTGCATCGCAGCGCTCATAGCAACGCACGGAGACGACGAGGGCCTCTGCATCACGCCAGAAGTAGCGCCAATCCAATGCGTCATAATCCCGATATGGTACAAGGGAAAGCAGGACGAGGTAAATCATGATGTGGAAAAATTAGAGTCAGAGCTTGACGGCATAAGAGTTCACGTGGATAGCAGGGACATCCGGCCCGGAAGCAAGTACTTTGACTGGGAGATAAAAGGCGTGCCCTTGAGAATAGAACTCGGTCCAAAAGACATCAAAGAAAAAAAGGTGACAGTGGTCAGGAGGGACACAGGGCAGAAAGATTCCATTTCACGAAAGGACGTCAGGGCAGGAGTTCTAGGGCTCCTCGATGAAATTTCTAAAGACATGAAATCGCGCGCACAGACGGAACTTGATAACAAGATACACGAGAGCACATCTCTTGAGGAGGCAGCCAGCATTATAAAGGAAGGAAAAGGCGTGGTAAGGGCAGGCTGGTGTGGCGATGAGGCATGCGCCGAAAAAATAGAAAAAATGGATGTGGCCATACTTGGGATACTGGAGAACAGCGCTGACGGCGATTGTATAGCGTGCAAACAAAAGGCAAAAACCACAATACAGATGGGAAAGAGCTACTGACAGTTACATATTTATACTATCTCTTCTTAGTTTTGGAGGAGTTTCATGGCAAGGACACAAAGAAAAAGACGGAACGTAGATACCTGGAAGCAGAAGACCTGGTATGAGATACTGGCGCCAAAGGCCTTTGGTGAGGTAAAAATCGGAAAAACAGCAGCCAGCGACCCCTCCAATATAAAAGGCAGGATTATAAGGTCTACACTGATGAATATAACCGGGGACTTTTCAAAGCAGCATATAAAGCTGGAGTTCAGGCTTGGAGATGTAGTTGGGGATAAGATACATACAGAATTTGTAGGGCAGTTCCTCTCCAGAGACTATATGCGAAGCCAGATAAGGCGCAAGAGCACGAGAGTGGAAAACATAATAGACACAAAGACAAAGGACGGCCATAATGTCAGGGTGAAGGCCATAGCGATGGCAATTGGAAGGGCTCAGGCCGCCCAGGAGAGGACTATAAGGAAAATGATGAAGGACATCATAACAAAAAGGGCGTCAACTATGGACCTTGAGCAATTTATAAATGAAATAATCAAAGGGAGGCTTTCTGCAAACATATACCGTGCCGCAGGGAAAATATATTCCCTAAAACGGGTAGAAATCAGAAAAGTAAGGGTACTGGAAAATAAAAAAACACGCACCAAAAATTAAGTTAGCAACGTTGCTATGTTCATTTACAAAGCTTTGCTCTGTGTGGTTCTGGGGATAGTTATATCCAAAAAGGGGATTTTAGATTTTCGCGGTTCATTCGCCGCCATTATCATAGGAATTGCGATTGTATATTTCGCGGGACTTACGTGGCTGTCTCTTTTACTTGTCTTCTTCCTTATAGGATATCTCTCTACAGGGTATAAATACAGTAAAAAAGCCATGTTAAGCGTGGCGGAGAATAATCACGGCAGGCGGAGTGCTGCAAACGTGCTTGCTAACGGCCTTGTGCCGACATTCGTGGCTGTGTTTTGGTATTTTAACAGTAACGATGCCATGAATCCCTTACTGATAGCATCCTACATTGCCGCAGTTGCGACAGTCACAGGGGACACATTGTCTTCTGAGTTGGGCGTACTCAGTAAAAATAATCCGTATTTGATAACCACTTTCGAGAGGGTGCCTACTGGTACTCATGGCGGTGTGTCGCCGCTGGGAGAATTGGTAGGTATAGCAGGTACACTGTTGATTGGCATTTCCGCATGGGCTCTGGGACTGGCAGACATCAACGTCGCAATACTGGCAGCGGTTGTCGGAGGTTCTGTGGGATTCCATGTTGACAGCTACCTTGGTGCGATTTTCGAGCGAAAGGGAATGATTGGCAATGCCACTGTCAACTTCCTTTCAACAATCGCTGGAGCCTTTACAGGTCTTTGTGTTGTCTTGTTTTGGATATAATCTCCAAAAAGCTTAAATGACTTCTCACTCATCTTGTTTTATGAAGGCCGCAATCATAGTCTGCGACGGGATAGCGGACCGCCCGATAAAGGAGCTTGACAGGAGGACGCCGCTTGAGGTGGCGGACACGCCAAACATGGACGAGCTTGCGGCGAGGGGTATAAACGGGATTGCCGATCCCATATACCCGGGAATACGTGCTGGCTCTGACACCTCTCATCTTGCGATTCTCGGGTACGACCCATTTAAAGTCTATACGGGCAGAGGGCCGTTTGAGGCAGTCGGCATGGACACCGGCCTCGAAGAAGGTGACATAGCGTTCAGGTGCAACTTTGCAACAGTTGAAGGCAACATCGTGAAAGACAGGCGCGCAGCGAGGATAAAGGATACAGAAGAACTTACCAGGCTCATAAACGGCATCTCGGTTCCGGGAGTGGAGGTAATATTTAAGTCAATCGAGTACAGAGGAGCTCTAGTATTTAGAGGTAAAGGTCTTAGCGGAAATGTCTCGGACTCTGACCCACACGTTCCCGGAGAGCCAGTGAAAGAAGTCATGCCGTTAGACGACACCAGAGAGGCAAAGCATACTGCGGATATCACCAATGATTTTTTGGCCAATGTCCAGAAGGCGCTTGAGAGCAGTGCACCTGCAAATATGCTGCTTTTGAGGGGGTGCGGCATTAAACCAACGAT
>JAZGIK010000009.1:0-5934 GCA_036482035.1 Hydrothermarchaeaceae archaeon (SeqCode)
GGCAGGGAGAAAGGCCTGATATTACTCCTCTAAAAGAGAAATATGGGATAAGCGGAGCAGTGATTTCTGCAGTGGACCTTATAAAGGGTATTGGAACCTATGCTGACATGGGGGTTATAGAGGTGCCAGGCGCAACCGGTTATTATGACACGGACTATAAGGGAAAAGCACAACATGCGCTGAAGGCCCTCGAGACTTTCGATTATGTCTATGTGCACGTGGAGTCCATAGATGAGGCGTCACATGCGGGCGATCTGGAGATGAAAATCAAAACCATTGAAGACTTCGACGAGCAGGTTTTGGGACCACTGCTCAACAGTGACAAGGAGTTCACAATAGCAGTGCTGCCGGATCATTTGACTCCATTAAAGATAAAAACGCATGCCCGAGATCCTGTGCCTTTCGCGGTATGTTCTCCGAAAGAAAGTACAGGAGATGGCACAAGATTTGACGAATTTTCTGCAAAAAATGGAAGTGTGGGGCTGCTCGAGGGCGAGGAGTTCATGCGATTTTTATTGAAACACTAGGCCAAATCTTCCCTTAACTCGTCGGGCAGCATGTGGGGGATGTCGTCTATTACCGGGTACCATCTGTTGCATTCCGTGCATATAAGCACCTCTCCCTTTATCTTTTCCATGTTTTCGTTGCACTTGGGACAGGTGTCTCCCTCTATCCTGTCTGCAAGATAGCGAATGTCGCAGTTATTGCAGGTCAAAAATTCTTCGATTTCTTTATATTCCACGTCTTTTTTGTCTATGGGACATGCGAGAATGTCCAGAAGTTCTTTGCTAATTGGCATGTTTTATCCTCCTTGAAGCCATCTCAGAGTCGATAATCGTGTTCACATTTATGGCAAATTTTGATTCTTCTGTTATCAGTTTGAATTCACTGCCATTTAAATTTTTGCCGTCCACTATGTTAACGCCAGAAGGGACGCGTCCATCCATTACAGTGTCTGCATGAATGCCAATTTTTTCAACTATATCCGCAGGCACCATAACCGCTAGAGCCGGCATTCCTCGCCTTAGATATTCCTCGATTACCCAGTCTAAATCGGCAGACGCTAAAAGCGGCAGGTCGGCCGAGACTATCAGCGTTTTTTCGAGACCGAGCCTCTTTATAGCAAAGACCATGTCCTCCACATAGCCGCTTCCGGGGGCCTTCAATACCTGAATGTGCTTTTCTTTGAGGTACTCTTCCGTGCTCTTTGCGTGAGGACTTGTCACCGCCCAAAATCTGTCAACGTGTTCGCATCCATTTACCGCCTCGAGTACATAATCGATTAAGAACCTGCCGTCCAGTTCTAAAAGCGGCTTTTCCGCATCCGTGTCGAGCCTCGTACCCTTCCCTCCGGCCATAATCAAGGCACTTAGCTTCATAAGAGCAGCACCACCAGGACAGCCATCCTGGTAATCTCGTTGATGGCTCCCAAGACGTCACCAGGCACCCCTCCAAACAGTTTTGAGGAAATAACGGTTATTAAGAGAGAAGTGACGACTGTTGCGATAAAGACCATCAATCCTTTTTCTAATGGTAAGATAAAGAAAAACAGAAGATAAACAAAAAGTGCAATTAAAAACAGTTTTTTATCCACGGTTTTCGTGAATGCGCTGCCCGTTCCATAGTGGGATGCCCTCCCGACAAATGCAGCCAACACCATCGAGAATTTTGCGGACGCTTCGGCTACAATTAAGCTTGTGTATACCTGGGTAGTTTCAACAAGAGCAGCATAGGTTATTATGAGGACAAAAAACCCGAGAGCGAATCCTCCGACTCCGGTGTTCACATCGCGCATGGCACTCCGCCTGCTTTCAGCATTTCCAATGCGCATTGTCCCGTCCCCAAAGTCCAGAAGCCCGTCAAGGTGGTGAAAGCCTGTCAGGACGAGAAGGGCAAAGAGGGCGAAACCTGCTGCTATGGTGTCTGATAAAACATAGTTCAGAAGGTCGTATAAAACGGCAGCAATCAGAGCAATGAATCCTCCGACGATGGGGAACAGCCAGACATTTTTTGCAACGTCTTCCGTATCAAAATCCATGCCGACAGGTATTATGGTGAGAAATCCCAGGACACTTTTGAGCCCCTTGATCATTTTACGGCCTCGGTGTACATCTGTGAGGACACACCGGCAATGACGCCGCATATCACGTCGTCAGCGAATGGTCCGAGCTTCTTCAAAATGCCGGGCTTTTTCATGTCGTATCGGACATACTCAAACCTCGCCTTTGTACCGCCTATATATTCTGCGATGGCCATTCCCAGGATTTCGTCTGCCAAGATGTTCACTGCATCTTTTTTTGAAGTCCTTGATATCCAGACCAGGTATCAATCCCTGACTTCCGTCGTCTTCTAGGTGAAGTCCTGCCATTACCAGCGCTGATACGTTTATATCTTCAAGCGCGCTAACGAGCATTTCCCTGAAAATGTTGCTGGCTCGTTTCTTGCTCTTCAGTCTTCCGTGAGGAACAAAAAGCTCCATCCCGGATTTTACCATATTGTCTAATGAAATCCCTCTTTCTTCGAGTACCTCGATGAGACGCCGATTTTTCATTTCCCTTTACCCACGGGACAGACTTCCGCACACAGCACGCACCTTTTGTTCTCGTTGTACTCCTCGCATGTTGATGCATCGAATGCGGACTCAGATATGGCGCCGCATGGGCAGGCTTCAATGCATTTACTGCATCCCTCACAAAAGTCGAATTCGCGCTTTTCGTCCGGCTCGATTTGCGCATCCAAGAGCACCACAGAGAATATGGCCCTGGACCCAAACTCCGGCGTGACAACGAGCCCGTTTTTGCCGATTGAACCCAATGACGCCGAAACAGCGAGGCGTTTGATGTCGATGTCAACGTCCTCTGCATATCTGTCCACGACTTCCGTGAGATATCCCTTGGTTGTAAGATACAATGCGATTTTTCGTGTAAGCCCTTCCAGCTGCCCATCGCCTAGTGCGCCAAGAACGATGGCACTCTCGCCCCATGATGAAGAGGGTGCACGTGTAAATCCTACAATCACGTCTCCAGCGATTTCCCTGATTTCTTCCTTCATTGCAGTATAATTATGACACTCGCAAATAAAAATATGACCGTTGTGAGATTTGATATTCGAATCGCCCTCTCAACGTCGCTGCTTTGAAGCTCCTTGAGCGGTTCGCCCAGGACGTGGTGTCCGCGTTTTTCCAGGCGGACGCCGAGAGCGCCTGCCATGGCAGCCATGGCCTGCCCGGAGTTCGGGCTTTTTGTGTTTTTTCTATCCCGCCTGAATATCTTTACGGCGTTTTTGAAGTTTTCACGCAGGATGAGAGACGACAGTATCATGAGAAGCCCGGTAATGCGCGCAGGGAAAAAATTCAGGACATCGTCGGCCCTGGCGGACGGAAGCCCGATTCTGTCAAGGCCCTTCTTTTTATACCCGACCATGGAGTCGAGGGTGTTCACCGCCCTGAAAAACACCGCAGCCGCGACTCCGACCTGGAAACCGAACAGTGTGCCGACCAGCAGATAATAAAAAAGTGGAGCTATTGTGCCGTCGTTTGTGCCCTCTGCAACAGATTCGACCGTCGCTGACAAAATCCCCTCCCTGTCAAGATTGTGCGGGTCCCTCCCTGCTATATAAAACAGCATGCTCCTTGCCTTTTTTATGTCCTTCTCCAGTGCCTCCGCAACCGGCAGCGCA
Organism: Hydrothermarchaeaceae archaeon (SeqCode); assembly: GCA_036482035.1. Classification (GTDB taxonomy): domain Archaea; phylum Hydrothermarchaeota; class Hydrothermarchaeia; order Hydrothermarchaeales; family Hydrothermarchaeaceae; genus JAHJSX01. The sequence goes on from JAZGIK010000009.1 coordinate 3,679, forward strand.
TAGTCCGAAAGCCCCTTCCAGCTGAATTGCATCTTCAATATCAGGCCCCCCAGAAGGACTGCCAAAAAATGCTCTCCGAAGAGCAGTACTGCAAATAATGCAGTTATGGACGGGATTAATGTCACAGATGAAAACAAAAAAATGCCGTGAGTTATGGAGTTGTTCAAGCGCCTTTGCATGAGTTCACAGAATTTGCCAACCCACACCGTAGAGTGGAACCTGTCAGGGGGCTCTCCGAATACCCTATCCATCAAAACTGCCAGAGCGAGAGCGTATAAGAGTTCATGCATGCAGCTCTTCCTCTATCCTTGCAATGTCTATCGAATTTGAGACTGCCCTGGCTGCCCTGTCTATGCTTTCGTTCCAGATTTCTTCCTGTCCTTTTGAACACGCGCTTGCATTGCTGCCGAGGAATTTCAAAAAACCTTCTCTGAAAGATGAAGAATCAAAAATCCCGTGAAGATAGGTGCCAAACACAGTACCGTCTGCGTCAACCGCCCCGTCCTTCCCGTCTTTCATCTTAAAAACTGGAGCAGCACTGTCACCCAAAGCGGTCCTGCCCATATGGATTTCGTATCCACAGACTTCGTTTCCGGCCATTCCCTCGAACATGCCTGCAGCTGCTGCAACTTTTCCACGCGCCTGCTGCGTTGTCTTGTCATAGCCCTCGAATCGCGTTTCCACGTCCAGAAGGCCGAGCCCCCTCACCTTTTTGAGGCCGTCGGTTATGCTATTTCCGAGAATCTGATATCCGCCGCATATGCCGACTATCGGCACCTTCCCGTGGAGGGTACGGATGCTCTCTTCGAACCCTTTTTCCCTCAGCCATTCAAGGTCGGCTATCGTGTTTTTTGTGCCGGGAATGACAATCGCGTCGGCAGATTTGAGTTCCTCCGGCTCTTTTACATAGGTGACATTTACCCCGTCGTTTAATAGCGGGTCGAAATCCGTGAAGTTCGAGATCCTTGGCAATTTTATAACAGCGATTTTTATGTTTCCGCGAGGTTCGTTGATGTCCTGAAGCGATACAGAATCCTCGCTGGGTAATTTTAAATCTTCGATATATGGAATGGTCCCTAAAACAGGCCTTTTTGTGAGTTCTTCAATCTCTTTTATTCCTGGTTTTAATATGCCGATATCTCCGCGGAACTTGTTTATTACGATGCCTCTGACTCTATCTCTGTGCTCTTCTTTGAGTAGGGCAAGCGTCCCATAAATGCTTGCAAAGGCGCCGCCTCTGTCGATGTCTGCTATCAGGACAACTGGCGCATCTGCCATATCTGCAATCCGCATGTTTGCTATGTCCTGGTGGTAGAGGTTTATTTCTGCAGGGCTCCCTGCGCCCTCGACTATTATCAAGTCGTATTTCCTTTCGAGTGCTTTGAATGCATTCCTCGCTATTTCAAGCCCCTCTTTTAATGCGAAATCCCGATAGTAATCCTTTGCATTTATGTCCTTGTACGGTCTTCCGTTTACCACAATCTGCGATCTGCTCTCGCCTGTGGGCTTGACGAGTATCGGGTTCATCTCCACCGAGGGCTCTACGCCTGCTGCGAATGCCTGAAGGGCCTGCGCCCTCGCCATCTCCCTTCCGTCTCGCGTGACGTACGAGTTCAGTGACATGTTTTGTGATTTAAAAGGCGCAACGTTCACGCCCTTATCCCGAAATATCCTGCAGAGGGTCATTACGAGAAAAGACTTCCCGGAGTAGGAGGAGGTGCCCTGCACCATTATGCTTGCCATTAGATTATAGAAGGGTACTCAAGTATTTAAAATTAGGTTGTAAGGTCCTCACATTAATGTATTGACAGTCTCTAGAAAGTTGTCAAAATCGATAGGCTTTGTAATGTGCTCGTCCGCACCAGCGTAGTTAAGGCTCCTCTCACTTTTATCGCTGTATCTCAATACGGAGCACATGGCGACGGGAAGGTTGGGGGATTCCCTTTTTATCTTCCTGCATACCTCCCACCCATTCATGTCTGGCATCATGATGTCCAAAACGACAAGGTCCGGATTTTCTTCGGCTACCTTTCCGAGACCCTCCTTGCCGCCATCAGCCGAAACGACCTTGTAACCTGCCCGGGTTAAAACTCGCTCCAAAACAAAAAGAAAATCTGGATCGTCGTCGACTATCAGTATTTTCTTGACCATGTTTTCTCACCTACTTTTTAGCGCCTGCCAGGTCTTTGGAGAGGGTTCATCTTCAAGTAAAGATACCATTATACTTCTTGACTCCACACTTAAATTTGTACTAAC
>JAZGIK010000010.1:0-6055 GCA_036482035.1 Hydrothermarchaeaceae archaeon (SeqCode)
ACGCTTGTAATATCCTCGAATCCTATACGTGTAATGAGCCATTCTATCCAATGAATCTCTTGTAACGAATAAATAAGTTGCGGGGATTGAGGAAGGTCCAAGCCCCCGGGGGGATTCGAACCCCCGACCGCCTGATTACAAGTCAGGCGCTCTGGCCAACTGAGCTACAGAGGCTTTTTCGCTCGCTCTAGCCCTCCGGGCCACGAGCTCACTCAAAAGCCATACTTCGCCACGCGAAGTAAAGGCGTCTGAATTAAATACATGATTAACGAAAAGGGTATTTATGATTTGTGGGATTGATGAGGCTGGCAGAGGGCCCGTGCTTGGCAACCTTGTTATAGCAGGGGTGCTGTGCCGTGAGGAAGACATCGAAATCCTCAAATCCATGGGGGTAAAAGACTCCAAGAAGCTCAAGGCCGAGAGGAGGACAGAGCTTTACGATGAACTGACATCACAGTTTAAGTACCATGTACTGGAAGTACCCCCACATGAGTTGGACATATATAACCTCAACCGCCTCGAGGCCTTAAAATTTGCAGAGGTAATAAACGCGCTCAAACCAAAAACCGCCTATGTGGACTGCGCAGACGTTTCACCCGACAACTTCAAGAACTACATTAGCAGAAAAATCGATTTTGAATGCAGACTTGTGGTGGAGCACAAGGCAGATGAGAAGTACCAAGTAGTATCTGCAGCGTCCATAATAGCGAAAGTTGTGAGGGACGAATGCATCGAGGACCTGAAAAAAGAATACGGGGACCTTGGCAGTGGATACCCCTCGGATCCAAAGACCATAGCATTCATAGAAGAATGGTTTCACAAAAACCATAGTTTTCCACATTTTGCAAGAAAGAAGTGGAAGACATTAGACCGGATAAAGAACTTCAAGCTCACCGACTTTTGAGTACGTATGAGAAATACACAATTCAAATCATTTTGACGTCTTTTTCTTTTCCTTCTCTGGCCTTTTGGGTTTTTTTGCCAGGGTTTTCACGAGCATGTCAACTGCGGATATTTTCTCCTTCTCCTTTTCGGCCTTTGGTAATTTGACGTCTTTGATATCATCTTTGGTGTTGCCGATTCCGCAGGTATTTCCTACCCCGACAACGACCACATTGCTACCTTCGGGTGTCCGCTCGATGCTACTTTTTATGAGCTCCATGGCTTTTGATACAGACTCGCCTATGTTCTCTGTCAGCGGGGATATTGCCTCTTCGATTGACATCTTTATCACATAGGCCTCCAGGGGTATGTTCATTTTTGTTGCAATCTCTTCCATCTTTGCCTTTTCCGGCCCTGGATCGCCGATGGCGGCACCGATACCCTCGCAGACCTTTCCGGTCTTCTCGCCCTCGAGTTTAAGGCTCGCATCGACTGTTATGATCTTGACTGCATTTTGCTCTTTGGCAATCTTTCTTACAGCGTCGCCGAGTTTGCCGAGGTTGGCACCTGGACCGTCGGCCTTCAGCACGAATACGGCTCGTCCATTCATTTTGATTTCGGAGTAGACAACGTCTTTGGCAGCCTCCCTGACATCGCCTTCAATCATGTTCGCAACAATAAGAGGAGCTATCCCATCGCCTATGGGCTTTCCCTCTCCAATGCTTTCAACACCCTTCTTCTGTGCCTTTGCAATCTTTTTTATAAGTGGCATGTTCATCTGCATGATCATCGCTATCTGGAGGTTGTTCGTCTTCTTTACGAACTCGACGTAATGCCTCACAATCTTTGCTATGTTGTTGATGCCAATTCCACCCTTCAACAGCGATACTACATTCGCTCTCCAGACACGGTCACTTTTGGGCGAAATCTGTCCAGCAACGTTTTCCAGCCGGTCTTCGGTCCTGTCTATCAGGTGCTCGACCTTTGCCAAAATTCCGTAGGGATCAAGGTCAACAGGCGGTATCACAAAGAAATCCATGACTCCGTCTACGGCGTCCTTCACATTTTCGGACGGCCCTCCCTTCTCATCAGCGACCTTTACGATCAGCTCTACGGCATCTTTTGTATAACCTTCAAGGGTCTCTGCAACCTCTTCCATGTCACCAATCATCTTGTACAGCATGTACTTTGGGTATATCGTTATGAAGATGAAAAACATGATCATCCATGCTATCTGCCCAAACCATGCCTGTGCAATTGGAAACATCCACGTACCTCATATCAACTTAATTTGCTATCATTAATATACCTATTCGTGAAAATTAATATCATTAACAATCGTTATATATCAGAACGTCCCTATATATTCCTGAGAAGAGGTTATCCAGCATGAAGCTTACGGCTGTGCAGAGAGAGGTTCTCTTAGCGTTGATAGACCTGTATTGCAGGTCGCACGGAGATGCTGTGAAGGGCGCGGGCATTGCAAACATTATAAACAAGAACCCCGGCACAATAAGAAACCAGATGCAGTCTCTTCGATCACTGGGCCTTGTGGAGGGCGTTCCTGGGCCTAAAGGAGGCTACAGACCTACTGGCGAAGGGTACAGAATCTTGAATTTTGAGGAGACCGAAAACAGGGTCACTGTGCCAATTGTTCATAAAAACATTGTAGTGAAGGAATCCACTGTCACGCGCATCGAACTGCCAAGCATTTCAAGTCCGGATAAGTGCAGTGCATCCATACACATAATGGGAAGTATAAAAAAGCTCAATGTAGGCGATATAATCAGGATAGGACCGACTCCCGTGAATAAGCTTATCATGCGTTGCAAGGTAGTCGGCAGGGACGATATCAACAACGTTTTGCTTGTAAACGTCCTTGAGATGACAAGCATTCCCAGAGAGAAGGTAATATTCTCGGCATCTAAGAGAGTAACCACCATTTCTCCAGAAGAGCCCATAAAAACCGCAGCAAAGATCTTTGCAAAAAAGCACATAAGGGGGGCACCGGTGGTGAAAGATGGCCGCCCCATCGGCATAATTTCGACTGTAGACATAACACGGGCACTTGCCGAAGACAGAGAGAACCTAAAGGTCAGAGACATTATGAGCACGGATATCCATACAATAAAAAATAACGCGCTTCTATCAGATGCAATTGAGGTGATGGAAAATTATAATATATCCAGACTGCTAGTCGTGAACAAAAAAGGCGACATCGAGGGGATCATAAGCCGGACAGACATCCTCTGCAGGATCGTAAACATCTGCGGGCTCGTCACACCATCTTAATAAATCTATTTGCTTCTAATCACTTCTGCTATGCCCTTTTCACTTTCTTCGGCGATTTTTATATCTTCAATGGAACGAAGTCCCATAGCTTTGGCCGTCTTCTCAAGACCCAGCTCTATGTCCTTGCTGAGCGATATGATGTAGGCGTCCATCTCCTCTATGCCCATTTTTAGAGCTGCCAATGACCTGTGATGGCCATCCACAAGTATCATGCGCTCTCCGGATTTTACCACGACCATGGGCTCTGCAAGCCCTCGCTTTATCTCGTATTTTCTCCCGACAAATTCGTCCGGCTGTATGTTGGACTGTGTCGGCAAAAGTTCTGATATTGACACCCTCCCAAGGCGGACGCTCGTCTTAATGGAATACAGTTTTTCAAAGGTCTCTGTAAGCTTTTTTAGCTTTGTAGGGGTCACTCTTTCTATGTGGGATCTGATGACGTCTGTAGTCGTTATAATGCCCACGAGTTTTCGGTTTTTGTCTATAACCGGAAGCTTGGAAAGACCTCTTCGAAACATAACGCGTGCGGCATCCGTGAGTTTCGGCTCTGGATACGTCACAACCACTTCCTTTACCATGACGTCTTTGACTTTCCTGCTCATTCTCCTTTGTATGATGTCCCAGGATGTAACTATGCCCACAATATTGCCGTTCTCAACAACCGGAAAGCAGTCGTGGTACGTCCTCCTGATCATGTCGATAACGTCTCCAAGCGTGTCCTCGGGACTGACGGTCATGACGCGGGAGGACATGTAGTCCTTGACCTTGCCTGTCTCTTCTACCATGGAATTCCCCATCTAGAGGTTGATGCATAACGTTTAATAAAATTTGTGTCGAAAATTGGCCATGGTCAAAAAAGTCTTGGATGAGCTCAAATGGCATCCAAAGAAATCTCTCGAAGGGATTGAAATCACATATGTCCACAGGGGCGCTCCGGGGGACGAGCTCACAATACCGGCCGAAGATATCATAAGATTCGAGAAGTCCTTTTTTGTTATCGACAGGGCTGGCAGGGAAACGCTCATCCCATACCACAGAATAAAAGAGATAAAAAAAGCCGGAGAGGTTTTGTGGAGGAAGAGGATAGGCGAGGGCAGTTAGTTTATTCCCTCTAAACCGCCTCCATCGTTGACGGTGGCTTCGGAGTCATATTATAGGTGACGCTCACGACGCCCGGGACTTCTTGTGTCATCCTGGAGGCTATCTTTTCTAATACTTCATGTGGAAGCCTTGTAGGAGTGGCAGTACGTGCATCGACGCTCTCCCAGCACCTGACCTCTATCTGCTGGCCGAACTCTCTCTTTCCATCCCTCATCCCGGTGACCCTGTCCTTGTGCAGTATTGCCATGTACTGGAATGCGCCAGAATCTGCCAGCTCCTCCTCGACTATAACAGTGGCCTTTCTCACGATTTCGACCCTCTCTGGCGTTACTTCCCCGATTATCCTGCCTGCAAGTGCGGGCCCCAAAAAGGGCATCCGGTTGTAGATTTCCTCTGGAAGGCCAATGGCCTTGGCTACTTTTCTTACCCCGTCCTTTCTCAGCTGGATGAGTGGCTCCAGGACATGATATCCGTATTCTTTTTCAGTGTCGATGCCTACCTGTGCGAGAATGTTGTGCTGCCTCTTTATTCCGGCTAAAGTCTCGTCAACATCTGTGAGTATCGTTCCGTGCATAAGATATTTGGCACCGATATCCCTTACCAGCTTGGCAAAGACGTCCTGATAAAAAGTCTTGGTAATCGCCTCCCTCTTTTCTTCCGGGTCCTCAATGCCTGCTAAGGCGCTGAAGAACGCATCTCTGGCATCCACCAGCTCGACTTTGACGCCCAGGTCTCCAAACAGAGTGACAATGTGCCGTGGCTCGCCCTCCCTCATCAATCCATGGTCTACGAAGTATGTCTTGAGCTGGCTTCCAAGCGCCCTGTGGCCCAGCATTGTGACGGTCGACGAATCCACACCGCCAGAAAGTGCATTAATGGCCAGCCCGTCTCCCACCGTATTTTCGATTTCCTCTGTCTTTTTCGCTATAAATTCCTCAGGATCAAGTTCGCTTGCCTTTATCTCCTCAACCATCGTATCACCTGTTTTACAATCCGGAAGAGAATATAAAAATATATCTCCCGATCCTAAAAACCTCTGAAAATCTCAAGCGCCATCTTGAGGTGCTCTCCCCCGTTTTCTGCAACACCCTCGTGACCGGGATACAGCGTTTCAAAGTTTACATCTTCCAGCTTTTCGAGTGAGTTCAAAAGCAATTTTGCGTCTCCGCCAAGGTCGGTTCTGCCAAATCCTCCATTCGTGAACAGCGTGTCCCCGGAGAAGAGAATCTTCTCGTCTTTTAGAAGAAGCGATATGCTGCCGATGGTGTGGCCTGGCGTATGGATAACTTCCAGCACGCCTTCTCCGAGCTCGATTTTATCCCCTCCCACAAGCAACCGGTCAAATTTCAATGGGGCCTCGCCGCCGAATAATTTACATGTTCCGTAGAGCCCGCCCGATAACAACTCTTTCGCATCGTCTCTGTGTATCAGCACTTTTGCATTAAACCGACGGTTACCTCCGCAGTGGTCAAAGTGTGCATGAGTATTTATTATAAAATCAAGGCCCCTGCCGTCCAGCTTTCCGTGCACAGCCTGTTCGATATAGTCATGCATGCCCGTGCCGGTGTCAACCAAGACCGTTTTTTCGTCTATTATCAGATAGGTGTTTGAATCTGCCGAGGTGCTGAGTATCGGGAAGATTTCCATTTTCCTATTTTATGTCTACCCTCCAATATTAATGTATCACAAGGAAAGACTTATATCTTTCAAACGCCTGAAATTTTTTTCTAAGAATAAAAAATTTTCGGTGTTTAAAAAAGCGGGGTGGGGTAGCCAGGTC
>JAZGIK010000011.1:0-5647 GCA_036482035.1 Hydrothermarchaeaceae archaeon (SeqCode)
TCACAGAAAAATGAGTTCGTATTAAATGCAGTAAAAGACACAAAAGAGCTGACCGATATATCTTTCACAGCAAAAAAGACCGGTGCCATCATTTTGGGCGGCGGCGTGCCAAAACACTACATCCTCAATGCAAACCTTTTAAGGAAGGGCATAGACTATGGCATCCAGATAACGATGGACAGAGAGGAAGCAGGAAGCCTCAGCGGCGCGAAACTAGAAGAAGGCATATCATGGGGAAAGGCGAAGACAAAAAGCAGGATAGTGTCTCTCGTGGGAGATGCAACCGTGCTATTCCCGCTGCTTGTAGCTAGCGTTAAGGAGCGGCTCGAGTGAGTCAGCGCTATTGTTCTTCAAACGATACTTTTATTTTATACGGCGTATCTTATCATTTCAGATGGAGCTAAAAAGAGAAAACGGAATAATCCTTGCGCTGGATGTGGAGACGAGGGAAAAGGCACTTGAAATTTGCAGAGAGGTGGTGGATTTTGTCGATGGGATCAAGGTGGGGTATCCACTCATACTCAACACAGATTTATCCGTCATCGGAGAGCTTGGACAGTTCAAAAAGCCTGTAATCGCAGACCTTAAAGTGGCGGACATCCCCTTCGTGAGCAAGAAGATTTGCGAGTCTGCCGTTAAAAGCGGCGCGGATTATGTCATAGTCCATGGATTTGCAGGAGAGGATGTTGTAAAGGCGTGCTCAAGCGCTGTTAAAATATTCGTAGTCGCAGAGATGAGCCATGTAGGTGCAGAGGAGTTCATGGCAAAGGATGCTCTGGCGATTACAGAGATTGCCAGAAAATACGCAGTAGGTATAGTCGCGCCTGCGACGAGACCGCAGAGGATAAAAGAACTTAGAAAAGCAGTGGGAGATTTGCTTATAATATCGCCGGGGGTAAAAGCGCAGGGCGCAGAAATTGGAGATGCCACAAGGGCCGGAGCAGACTTCGAGATTATAGGGCGGGGCATATACAGGGCAGAAAATCCAGAAAAGGTAGCAGAGGAATTTTCAAAAATAATCAGGTCGTTGGGGAAAATCTAAAGATTGTGTGGAACAAATCCGTATTTTTCGTATATCTTTTGAGCTTTTTTGGACTTAATAAAGTCCAAAAAGGCCATCGCATTCTCCGGGTTCTTGCCCTTCTTCAGCTTTGTCATGTAAAAACATTTATCCTCTACCAGTGCCATCTTTAGGCATGGAATACGTCACGCCCGAGGAGATGAGGGCCGTCGAGATAAATTCAGAATATCTTGGCGTGCCCAGGTCAGAGCTCATGGAGAACGCAGGAAGGCAGGTGTTTCTTGCACTTAAAAAGAGGTTCAAGCTTGCTGGCAAAACGGTAGCGGTGTACTGCGGCACCGGCAACAACGGGGGAGACGGATTCGTCGCTGCGAGGCACCTCGCAAACGCAGGCGCAGATGTCAGCATAATCCCTGTCGGAAAATCGGTGAAGACCCAGGAGGCGAGGAAGAGCCTCGACCCCGTGAGAGACCTTGTGCGCAAGAAGCCGTCCAAAAGTCCAGACATTATTATCGATGCAATCCTCGGCACAGGAATAAAAGGCGCGCTCAAGGAGCCGGTGCGGTCCGCGGTCAGGCAGATAAACAGGTCAAGGGCATTCAAGCTCAGCGTCGACGTGCCCACGGGCCTGAGCCCTGACACCGGTAAAGGGAGCGGAGTCCATGCCGATTTGGTCGTTACGTTCCATGAAATGAAGAAAGGCTTAGAGCGCTTCGATACACAGGTGGCCGGCATTGGCATGCCTGCAGAAGCGGAGACGCAGGTAGGCCCGGGAGACATAATAGTCAATCTGAAAAGAGAGAAAGACTCACATAAGGGTCAGAACGGAAAGGTGCTCGTTGTCGGCGGTAGCGACATGTATCACGGCGCTCCGATTCTCAGTGGTCTTGGAGCTCATCACTCCGGTGCAGACCTCGTGTTTTTGTACGTGCCCGAAGGCAATTTTGATGTAACGCGGGCATCATCTCCGGATTTCATTGTAAGGAAATACGAAGGCGATTACCTGACTGCAGAATCCGTAAAGCAGATTTTGGATTTTTCAAAAGAGTGCGACTCGCTCGTCATCGGGCCCGGACTCGGCGACAGGAATGATACGAAAAAAGCAGTCACCGAAATTCTAAAGGGGGTGAAAATCCCTGCTGTCATAGATGCGGATGCGATAAAGGCAGTCGGAGAGCATCCAGGCATATTAAAGAAAATCAACGCAGTAGTTACGCCTCACGCGCGCGAATTCAAAACCCTCACAAAAAAAAGGCTTCCGAAGGGTCAGAAAAACAGGATAAAAACGGTATCAAAGGAGGCCAAGCGCCTCTCTTCTGTAATACTGCTCAAATCTCCAACAGATGTAATTGCTTCTCCTGAAAGTGTGAAGGTCAGCACGACAGGGAATCCAGGCATGACCGTGGGAGGGACAGGAGATGTCCTCTCTGGCGTGGTAGCGAGCTTTATCTCGCAGGGCGTCAACATATTCAACAGTGCATGCTGCGCCGCATTTGTAAACGGCTCTGCCGGAGACGAGCTTTCGAGGTGGAAGGGCCACACTTATACGGCGACGGACGTTGTGGGTGAAATCTCAAACACCATCAAGAGGATTTTGGACTTAAAACCAGAGCGATGAGGAGTCCAATAAACGTAATCCCTCCCGCAAAGTGCATGACTGCTTTAAAGCCCCATATCTGCGAGATTGCCCCGCCGAACAGCGGCCCAATCACCATGGAAAGGCTCAGCACCGAATTCAATATGCCGACCGACGTCGCCCTCTCCTCGTTCGTCCTGGTTAGAAACAGAAGCGACCCCACGTAAACAAAAGAGTATGAGAACGCTAGGGCAATCTGGAATGGCAGAATATAATAGAATTTTGTTGCCAGTGAGTAGGAGAAGAACACAAAACCCGACAGGAAAAGCCCTGCCTTTATCAACAGCGCATCGCTTTTGATGTCCAGGCGCCGCATTATGATAAACTGGGTGTAGGTGTTCGCAAAGAACAGCGCCCCTATCCAGAACTTGTTTGCCCCCATCTCCATCAAAAATATCGGGAATATCGTCCAAATGGCAAACGCGCCGCTGTTTCTAAGCAACATGGATGCATAGACCCAGAGGTTTTTCTTCAAGAGCGCAGCAGGGAACAAGGGCACGCGCATCGGCCTGACCTCAACTTCTGGCAGATCAAGAGATATCAGGAGCGACAGTAGGAATAAAATTGAGCTTAAAACAAATACGGCCCAGTATGGGAAGAGAGGGTTAGTCTGCACAAACAATTCTGCGAGCTGTCCGATTATTCCGGCAAGCATCCCCCCCACGGCCCAGCCGAGCGCACCGTAGGAGCTGAACATACCGAGCTTTCCTCCGGATTCGTACGTGTACACGATTAGAGGTGCTGTGAATATGCCCAGCGCAAAACCCGCAACACCCCTTACAATTGTCAGGGAGAGCGCACTGCTGGCAAATACCTGCATGAAGAACGCGACGGTCGCGATAAGGAGCCCTGCCTTTAAAAACGTCCTCTTGTCCCTCATGTCCGAGGCCCTGCTGAAGAAGTATGACGAAAAGAATATCGCGATGCCGTAGGACGAGCCGATGACCCCGATTTCCAGCATGCTTGCACCTACAAGGTCAGCGAACAGCGGTATGAATATCATTGACATCATTACCGATGCGTTCGACAGAAACAGTATCCAATTGGACCTCATGACAATCGCCTACCAATAATTGCTATATCGGTTAATAAACCTAATCAAAAATTACAGAATTTTTTACAACACTATTTTTTGGTTAGACTTTCAAACTAATGTATGACAATTTAGTTAAAAATGAAATACCGAAACGTTTATATAAGCACTAAATTTGAGAGATATTAACAACGGATGGTTACTTTATTTGTTTTCCTAACCATCCGTCTTTTACCCCCCCCCCTTTTTTTTTTAACGCCTTAAAGTTACCAGCCATACTTGCCCACCAGGGGCACGAAAGCGCAACCAGAGAGCGTTCTTTTCTCTATATCGCCGCCTGGAGTCGTATACACCTTCACCAGATTTTGCATGTGTCTTGAGCCTACGGGTATCAAAAGCATGCCCCCTGCTTTCAGCTGGTCTATCAGGGGGCGGGGGATATCAGGTGCACCTGCTGTGACAAAAATCCGGTCGTATGGTGCCTCCTTTTCACATCCCTCTGTGCCGTCCCCCTCTATGAGCTCCACTCGCGTGCATCCAGCACGTTCCAGGTTTTTCCTTGCCCTTTCAACCAGCCGCGTCTTGCTCTCTATGGAATATACTTTTCCTTTGACAATCTCCGCCACGACGCAGGCGTGGTACCCGGTGCCGGCGCCGATTTCCAGGATTTTGAGGCCCTCCTTGAGGTCGAGAAGTTCGCACATCATTGCAACCATGTGAGGCGCTGATATCGTCTGGCCCTCGCCGACCGGAAGAGGCTGGTCGAAATACGCATACCTCCTCACATTTTCAGGGAGGAACAGATGCCTTTCCACCTTTTTCATTGCCTCGATCACGTTTTTGCTCTTGACGTATCCGGAGGCCGCAAGATTGTCGACCATCTCCTGCCGCTCACGCTCGTACATACCATAATCTTTTAATTCATGCGATTTATCTTTTGTCATGGTGACCGTTACCACCTGGGGCCACGAAAATGTGCTGTCCCTGCACAAGACGACAATAGAGGTGACAATGGAACCCGGGCTCACAAAGAGGGGTGACTGCAGAATAGGTGTCGGCGCCGACATTGGGCTTGCAGACCTAAGCGACGACTTCAAAGACGCTGCAATGGACGAAAACGCAAAGATCGCGGTCACATTCAAGGCCGGAGACGTCACGGAGACGGTCACGGGCAGGGGGCACCCGAACCTGACGTTTGAACACAAAACAGACATTGTGATACGGAAAAGCGATTTCGTATGCTCGCGGACGCTGATGATAAACGCGGACAAAAGCGCAGCAGAGCTTGACAGAAAATTAATAAGCCTGCTGAAAAATAAAAGTCAGAAATTGATAGTCAACATCGAGGTAATGCCTCCGTAGCTCAGCTGGCCAGAGCGACGGTTTCGTAAACCGTAGGTCGCGGGTTCGACTCCCGCCGGGGGCTTTTCAATCCATCAATTCTCAACGACGACCTGCTTCCCTGCTATAGAAATCCAGGGGTTTTCACTGGGAGCCCCCTCATATGTTGCTCCCACGAATATATTGTATATCCCATCTTCTACTTCTGCCGTATCAAACAGGGCACTCCATCCGTCCTCCCCGGATGAATCATGATATTGCATGGTCTTAGCAAGATCTTCCACCGACATCTCGTCTCCAAGGCGAACTCCTTGGGGATAAAATATAAACTGCACTATTTGTGTCCCTTCGGGAACTGCCGTGACCTCGACCTCTATTACTCCTGCAACCGTTCCCCCAATCGTCGGTGTCACTGTTGCTCTTAATCCGCCGAGGCCTACCATTTTTATTTGACAGGCTTTTTCTTCTGTGTAGCTTTTACAAGTGTAATCTGTCTTTGCACCACACCTGTAATTGGTTCTTGTTATAACTGCCTCTTCAGTGCACTCTGACCAGTCGCCGGGTGCAAGGCGAAGCGTTACAATCGCGAGACGCTGGAGGTAACGTTCAAAGGGAA
>JAZGIK010000012.1:0-3099 GCA_036482035.1 Hydrothermarchaeaceae archaeon (SeqCode)
TCATCAAACAATACTTTATTAAAAGAGTTTTATATCATTTCAGGAAATACATTATATACAGGTATATACTCCCTAAAAAACAGAAGGCGAAAGCGGAGGTGATTAGACCTTCCCTCAATCCCCACAACTTTTTTATGTTTATGGATTGATTAGAATGTAAGGAGGTAGAATAAAATGGGAATTAAAAGTCTTATAAAATATGGAGCGCACAATGATAATATTTTAATCAGAATTTATTTTATAGGTAGTTTAGGATGGTTAGGACTACTACTGCTAGTAGAGTTTTTATTCCTTTTAGGTGGGAGGCAGGAAATTTATATGGGAGGACTTTCAATTGGCGAACTCTTGTACGTCTTACTAGTTTTGACTGTTATTGGGTTGATCCCTTTGATACCTTTCTCGCTATTGTGTATCAAGAAACAATATAGTAGTAAGCTAGAAGCAGTGGAAGAAAAACCTGAGCCTTCAAAGGAAAGGTCTGAGAAAAAGAAGGAAGAAAAGCCAGCAGAAAAACCCAAGGAAGAGAAAAAGAAATCAGAACAAACTGATGAGGAACCAACATCTGAAGAAGATTCCAAACAATCATCTTAATTCCTATTCCTAAAAGAAGGTTAAATCTTCTCTTAGAGATAAGTAATCCCCACAACTTTTTTATGTTTTAGACCTTCCTCAATACGAGATTGCCCTGTTTATCAATGGGCCCGGAGGGATTTGAACCCTCGACCTCCGCCGTGTGAGGGCGATGTCATAACCAACTAGACCACAGGCCCCGACTATCAAGGTTATCATATTCTAAGATTTATATTTTCCCAAGAGCTTTTTCTCGCTTGTTTTGTTTGTAGAAAAATAAATATATAGGGAATTAAAAAATTTTTAGTGGAGGTATTGCACCCGTGGGCAACGCAGTAGGAATCGAGATACTGAGGGAAGGCATTGCTCTTCGAAAAAAGGGAAACGTAGAGAGGGCTTTAAAGAAGTTTGATGAAGTGTTGAGGCTCAATTCACGTAGCGCCGCCGCCCACCGAGAAAAGGCGATTACACTGCAGATTATGGGAGAAAAAGACCAAGCCGTGCATGAGTACAAAAAGGCGTTAGAGATAGACCCTGCATATAGAATGAAAAAGGTAGGGACAGCCAAAAAGGGAGAAAAAGCAGAAGGGATAATCAGCCACAAGGTAAGCGATGTAATGGCGACGGACATAGTTTCTGTACCTTGGGGGGCTACGTTAAAAGACGTGGCAACGATAATGCTTAGGAAGACCATATCCAGCGTGGCTGTCAGGGTAGAGGGAACCATACTCGGCATCGTGACAGAGAGAGATTTTATCAGAAACTATCACCTGATTTCGGGAAAGGATTATGCCAAAATACCTGTTAAGAACATCATGGCATTTCCTTTGATAACAATACCTGCAGACACCTCCTTTGAAGAGGCAGCAAAGCAGATGGGCAAGCAGGGTGTAAGACACCTCTTGGTCAACGATGGAGATGATATTGTGGGCTTGATATCGCTTAGAGACCTACTGGCAGCCCATCCTAAACTCATAAAAAAGTACATGAAATAGCCTCGCGCCTACCCTTTAGCATCTATTTCATCATCTGTACTTATATTTTCTCCGACGACCCCTTCCTTTTTTTCGTACCGTCTTCGATCTCACGATTCTGAATGCAACGTAAACAGCCAGAATGATTATTACTGCCTTTATGACGGGGGTGAAATCTCTGTGTTTTTTAAACGGCGGGAGATTCATGGGCAGCGTTTCGTTTAGCTTCTCTTTTAAGGCATCCTCTTTCTCTTTGATGACATCCTGCTTTTCGCTGATTTCGCCTGTGATGTTCTGGAGCAGTGTGTGCTTGAGTGTTACGTTCACTGTGTCCTCGCCGACGTTCCCGAAAGAGTCGTTTACCTCGATAGTTATATCGTGACCGCCTTCCGATGCGGCGCCCGTGTGCCAGCTGCACGGTAGTTTGGCGCACGCGTAATCACCGTCGATTAATACTCTTAAAACATATGAAGAGTCCTCCACCACAGAGGCATCGATTTTTACTATACCTGATATTGTAGCGCCGGCTTCAGGCTCTGTAATCTTGACAATCGGAGGCGTAATGTCAGGAGAGGCCAATATATATACTGTCTTGCCTCCGGCAACTACAGCGTAATCCCCTTTAAACGAAATCGAAGAATCCCATGACGTCTTTCCGACATCGTAAGACCAGTGCTTCTTTTTTGAGCTCTCTAAAAAGTAGACTTCACCCTTCTCGCAACCCACGAGCATGTACTTGCCGTCTGCAGTCGTTTCGAGGCTTGTAATGTCGCATACGGCACCAGTGTAGGATCCGACTTTCTTTCCATCCTCCAGAAAGTTGGGGTACCTTTCCCCTGATACAACCTGGCTGTCAAGGATTCCCACGCCCTCTACTGATCCTCTACTGATGTACTCCCACAAAAGATTACCGTTTTTGCTCAGCAGGTATGTTATGCCTTTTGACGAACCTGCTGCGATAAACCTTCCGTCGCCAGAAATTGCAACTGACATCAAAGGGGCATTTGCCCTGTACTTCCACAGTATGCCCCCCTCTCCGTTCAGGAGGGAGATATAATAATTGAGCGAACCGACAGCGATGCGGTTTCCATCAGGAGTAATGACGAGGCCCGTGATACTGTCTCCTACATAAAACTCCCATAACATGTCCCCGGTTTTGTTGTAGAGGTAGACCTTCGACTCGTCACCTACGAATATCCTGCTCCCGTCTGAGGAAATTGCAACCTTCAATGGAGTGCTATCTGTCTGCACTCTCCACATGAGTTTTTTGCTTTTGTTTAAGAAGTACAGGTATCCATCGTCAGAGGCTGCAGCAGTGTAGCTGCCCTCATCAGATATTGCTACGCCATGGACCGTGTCGCCGGTAGTATAGGACCAGAAGAGCTCTGGCGCTGCCTTTGCGCTTACTGCGGACGGCAGCATAAACAGCAATATAATCAATAGAAATTTGTTCATCAAATAGGAAGTTCCCGGCTACTTATTTATATCTTCTGTTTTCCTTCTCTTGTGGTACTGGACATAAAGGTATGCAAGAATCGCTCCAAACCCCAGAAGC
>JAZGIK010000013.1:0-2231 GCA_036482035.1 Hydrothermarchaeaceae archaeon (SeqCode)
CCTTTCTGCCTCTTCCTTTATGCACTCAAGGTCGGGCAGCATCCCGTGGTCCACTGTAATGGCAATGAATTCCTTCCCGAGCCTTTTCAGGTAAGCTGCAAGGAATGCGCTGTCAAGCCCTCCAGAGAATGCAAGTATGAATCTGTCCTTGCTGCCAATTATATGCTCCAGCGCCTCAAGCTTTTTCATATCCTAGCCGGCCCCCATAACCACTTAAAATAAATAGGAAAGTTTAATATCGAGGTGCGCCCAAGTCGGTTTATGAAGCTGCCGTTTGACCTAAAGGACATAAAGCCCGGCCAGTTCGCATATCTCACGAAGAGGAAGCTTGTAAATAAAGAGAAGGAAGAGACCGGCGAGATATTCGTGTGGAAGGAAAAAGAAAAGGAGGAATCTCAATACGTTATGAAATGCCCTTTTTGCGGTGTTGAGCAGGAGGGCAGTGTGCTACTGGTGAAGCGCCCTTACAGGCTCAGGTGCTCAAGCTGTGAAAGGAGCATCACCCTGCCAAAGCTTCAAAAAGAGGCAAAAAAGCGATGATTGTACGCATACTAATTTTGTTTCTACTTCTTGCAGCAGGCTGTATATCCGGGAAGGCTCCCGGCGAGACTGACCGTTCCGATCCGGTTTTGGAGAGCGGTGACTTCGTGAAAATGGATTTCACAGGGCGGATAAGGGACACGGGAGAGGTGTTCTATACTACCTATGCTGATGTGGCTTTCAATCCTGACATAGAAAAGATGGACAGGTTCACCTTCGCTAGCCAGTACGAGCCGGTAGGGTTCACGGTTGGAGAGGGTCAGGTACTGCCCGCACTAGAAGCAGGTGTGATAGGCATGAAAATTGGCGACGAAAGAAACATAACAGTGACACCGGAGGAAGGGTACGGAGAGTGGCTCCCTGAGAATGTCAAGGCAATGCCAAGGATTGCGGTGCTGCCAAAACTGACCAATGTCTCCCTTTCGGCTTTTAGGGCAGGTACCGGTAAAGAGCCGGAGGCGAATGAAACTATCCAGCTCAATTACTGGAAAGCGAAAGTGGTAAATATCTCCAACTCCAACGTGACGCTCTCACATGAGCCTGATAACGACACAACCATCAACACGGAGTATGGTCCTGCGGTTGTAACTCTAAACGATACCCATGTAATAACCAGCCTCACTCCGGAGCTTGGCGCTGTCATAACGATTGCCTTTGACGAGGGAGTTATCTCAGATATAAACGACACAGATTTCACCATCGATTTTAACCACCCTCTTGCAGGCAAGACGCTTGTATTCGAAGTCATGGTCGGGGACATCATAAAAGCCGAACAAGTTCTTGCACAAAAGATAGTATGGACCGATCACGAGACAGGTCTCAAGACCGCAAAAAACGAAAAAAGGCCGGCGCTCATTTTCCTTTATCTTGAAGGCTGTCAGGCCTGCGAAATTCTGGACACTTTAACGTTATCAAATCCGCAGGTGACAGAGCTAAAAGACAAATTCGTGTGGATAAAAGTAGATGTGGCAGCAAATCTGCATGTCAGCGAGGAATATGAAGCAGAAGGCTATCCGACGATAGTGTTATTAAACAGAGCCGGAGAAGTATCAAATAAGATAACCGGCTACATAACACCTGCAGAGTTAGAAAAGGAGATGGATGCCTGCCTCGCGGATTAGCAGGAAATGCGGGGGTAGCCGAGCGGCCAAGGCGGCAGACTCAAGATCTGTTGGGTTAGTCCCATCGGGGGTTCGAGTCCCCTCCCCCGCATTTTTCCAAAGGGTTCTGAGCCCGCCGGTTCCATTCCTAGAAGCATTTGTCATACATCACTTCTCCCCGCTCTCGCCTATGTGAAAAATACGCAACTTTTTTATGTTTCGGATATGACTTATGGAGAAGGAGGGAAATGTTTATTAGATTCCTATTAAAAAAAGGAGGGAAGGAAGTTCTATATGGATGTTGAGGCGTTATTGGGATTTTTAGTATTTGACTTCATTTTCTATTCACTTTTTATTTTACCTTATGTATTTATTCAAAAAGGAAGAGATAGAGAGATAAGGCCAAAAACAATGATGGTTGGGGGGACATTCGTTTTAGTTTTCTTAGTTATTATAATATCTGAAAAGGGGGTCGGGTATCCAGGAGGAGATGAAATAATATATATGATTTTTTGGGCATTAGTAATAATCGGGCTGATTCATTTATGGGGACCCAAGTTTCAAAGTAAGGAAAAAGAAGAACCAAAGGAG
>JAZGIK010000014.1:0-4223 GCA_036482035.1 Hydrothermarchaeaceae archaeon (SeqCode)
CGGACGGACACACTGCTATCTCTAGTGGAAATGAAGGACCCCCTCTCATACACATTAAATTAATAGAAGTGGATGCAAGAAAATTTTATAATATAAAAGAGTAGAAGTGAGTACATGGATTACGATCTGGTTGTAATTGGCGGAGGAGGTGCGGGAGCTACTGCGGCTACAGAGGCCATAAAACATGCCAACCCAAAGGTACTTCTGATAACCGACGAGGAGCACGTTGCCTACCCCAGATGCGATCTGCCGCACCTTTTCTTTTCAGGCGAGCCAGCTATCAAAAATATCTTAATGGACAAAATCTACGACAGCCAGAAAAATTTAGAGATTAAAAGAAAAACAAGGGCGACTGGCATAGATTTCGATGGAAAGACCATAGAGACTGAGGACCAAACAGGCAAAAAAGAGGAGTTCAGTTATTCTTCTCTGATAATTGCAACAGGAGCAAGCGTTTTCAAACCACCAATAGAGGGCATAGATAGCAAGGGCGTGTTTTTCCTTAGAACCCTGGACGATCTTATGAAGATAAGGCCCCACATAAAAGATGCAAAGGAGGTCGTTGTAATCGGAGCAGGTCCAATAGGCGTTGAGCTCTGCGAGCTGATGACAAAGAAAGGATTAAAAGCCACACTCATCGAGGCACTTCCTCATACACTGCCCAGGGCTCTGGATCCTGACATGGCTTCCATAGTCGAGAAAATTTTGGTAGAAAACGGCATCAAAGTCATAACCGGGCAGGGTGTCAAATCCATCAACAGCAAAAATGGAAAGGTCAGCGGAGTATCCGTGGGTGAAGATGAAATACCTGCTGATACGGTCTTTGTCTCTACCGGAAGCAGGCCAAATGTCGATTTTCTGAAAGATACAAAATTGGCTCTCGGTCCCACAGGCGGAATAAAAACCAACAACAGGCTTGAGACCAACATCAGTGGGGTATTTGCAGCGGGGGATTGTGCTGAGACGTATCACATAACTACAAAGGAGCCGATTATTCCGTTTCTGGGGTCTACTGCAAACAAGCAGGGCAGAATCGCAGGAATCAATGCTGTGGGCGGGGACCTCTATTACGAGGGAACCTTGATGCCTGCTATCATGAGGGTCTTTGAATATGAAGTCGGGACTGTGGGCATAACCCAGACATATGCAAAATTAATAGACCATCCGTCTGTGGTCAGCAAAGTCTCTCAGACAGAGAGGCCCCTTTGCGGACCAGACGAGATTAAGGGCACTGTAAAGATGGTGGCAGACCCAGACGGAAAGATTACGGGGTGCCAGATAATAGGGGAGAAAGTGGCATCAAAGATAGACCAGCTGGCAGTAGGGATGTACAAGGACATCACAGCTAGAGAACTCATGCTCTATGAAACCGCCTATGCCCCCCTGATATCGCACTGTCTAAATTCCATTAGTCTCGCTGCCAGTGTCATTCAGAGAAAGGTAGACAAGACAAAGTGACCACACTCCGCTTGCGGAGTGATGGGTTCACTCGCTTTTAATCCTGCAATTCATTGTGAAATCCGCAGCACATCTGATCGAACTCTTTGATTTTAAGGCCCAGTTCTTCTGCAGCCTTTTTTGCTCCAAGACTTGGGACCGCAATCCTGGTTGCACCTGCATTGACAGCCGCTGCATCTATGGCCTGACGGTAGGTCTTTCCAGGCCGAACGCATCCAAGAGCTATAGGAACATCAGGATACATAAGCTTTGCAATGGCAACAACCCTGCCGACGGTGTCTGCAGACGGAGGCGGAACACTTTCCATGGGGGTATTTTTAGTTGGGATCAAAACTATTATGCATATGTTATCCACATCGGCAGTTCTCAGCAGTTCAAGGGCCTTTAGTTCCCCGTTGACCCTGCCGTAATCAAGACCGACAATAATGTGTGGGGAAAGCCCGATTCCGCTTTTGTTGACGGCGTCGATGGTTTTGGTATATCTTCTTGGAGAAATCCTTACGCCACATACCTTTTCTGCAGTATCAGCACTTCCAATCACGTCTAACAGGGCTCCATCGAGCCCTGCCCTGCTAAGAATATTTGCCTGTCTCTCATTAATCGGTCCTGTATGGGCGAGGACAGCAAGGTCAGTGCGTTCCTTCACCTCACGTATTCCGTCGGCAAATTCACAAAGCGGCACAACTCCGTCTGGCTTACTTCCACCACTTAGCACAATGCCGGGGATCTTCTCCCTTTGAAGTTTCAGACAGCGTTCCACCAACTGCTTATTTGTGGTAGCGGGAGTCATATGTTTTAGATAATATCCCCCACAGTGGTGGCAGTTCAGTGAGCATTTTTCTCCAGTGACAGATATTGGCGGGAAGGCATTTTTGTAAAAGGTTATTCCCTCTCCGTTCTGCCGGGCCACAAGTTGCCCTGTTTCGAAAAGCTTGGCGCTATCATTCAATACAAAAAGCTCTTTTGCTTCAATATACGAAACCGGCTCACCGGCCTCTGCTTTTTTTAATATTTTCATTCAAAATCCCATCTGTAATTTTATTTCCTCTATATCACGTTTTGATGGAGGAGATGCATAGTTATAGATTGGACCCAACGGCCCTTCTGTCGAGTAGGGACGATTGCAGTTGGGGCAGCCCGCGGCGAGGAACGGCCCCCCTGTTTCGACGACCTTAACGAGTCTTTCTTTCGGAATGCCGAAGTTCAAGAGCTTACCGCCGTTAAACTCAAAATCAGAAAGATTGGCCAACTTTTTCCGCAGGAGATAATATCCCAGCTGAACCCTGCGGTAGGATTCTACAGGAGGTCTCGACACGTGTCCCAGCGGGGTACCTTTGATAGGAACGAAAGCAAAAAGCCCCACTCCGACCCCCATTTTCAGCAGGCAGTTGATGGTATTAAGGGCATCTCTTTCAGTCTCTCCAAATCCCAGAATTATGTGGGTCCCGACCCTGCCATTGCCAAAGACCTTCAGGGCCCTTTCAAACCCTGCCCAGTGCTCCTCCCACCTGTAAGGATTGTTTACACCTTTCCCTTTTATCCGGTCAAACAATTCTTCTGTTACGGCATCCAGCGGTATGATGATCCTCTGCGCTCCCAACCCTTTGAGATATTCGAGCTCTTCGTAGCTTGCCGGATGCATCGATAAGGAAATTTGTGTCCCGGTCTTTGACAGACGTTCAATGAGACTAGCCAGGTCTTCCATGAGTTCAGGACGATTGATGGTCTGGATGCAGGCCCTCTTAATCTCTCCCGTTTCTACAGCATCTTTTAGGCTACTTATTGTATCTTCCAGAGGATATTCTGGGTAAACGCCCCTTGCAACCCTGTCGAGGCTGGCACTACTTCCCCTGGCCTGGGCGCAAAACTGGCAGTTTGCAGAACAGCGGCCATCGTAATACGTGAGAAGATAGGCAGTCTCCATTTTCACGCTGTTTTTGCACGGCTTTAGTCCCAGCTGGCTGGCAGTTCCCACGGAGACCCTAATTTTTGACATTTTTTTCGCTTCTCTTCCTGAAGGTAAAGCACAACAAGTCTCAATCTTTTTGATGTCATAACCCATTTTTAGGGCCAGTTTTTCTGTTTTTGGTGTAGGCAGTGCAATACTGGAGGCACCGGCCCTCAGTGCGAGCTCCTCTATTTTTGCCCTGTCGGTGCCCTTGGAATGGGCGCAACCCAGAGTAATTGGGGTTTTCGGAAACCATAGCTGGGCGATGGCAATGATTTTGGCAACGTCCATCGGGTCAGGCTTCGAGTTCTCCATGGGCGTCCCTCTAAGAGGCATCAATGCAATGATTTCAATGGTCGTGGGCCTTATTGAAGAGACGATTCCGAGGGCTTCCAGCTCATGTGACACCTCTCCGAAGTCGAGGCCCACGCACACGTGCGGAGAGATGACGGCGAACCCTGCCTTTTCGAACGCGATTAGCGAGTCCCTGTATTTTTCTGGCCCGATTTCAATACCGTAGACCTTCTTTGCGGTTTCAGAATTTCCTACAATGTCCAGCGATACTCCATCAAGCCCTGCATCCTTTAGGGCTTTGGCGGCGGACAGGTCGGTTATTCCGGTATGGGCCAGCAGGAAAAGAGAAGTTTCTCTTTTTAGAGTCTCTACGGCATCCAGAAATTCATCTATGGGCACAGAACCGTCCGGCCGGCACCCTCCGGTGATAAGGCAGCCGACCGCTCCTCTCTTCTCGAATGCCTTTGCTATTCTCACAATCTCTCCGCTTTTTCTTGCTTGGTGGACGCCCTCAAGCAGGTTC
>JAZGIK010000015.1:0-3004 GCA_036482035.1 Hydrothermarchaeaceae archaeon (SeqCode)
GCCACTGTTGTGAGTGCCATCGCAGCGGGCAAGGGAGCAGCACACTCGATTCACGAATACTTAAAGGAGGTTTAGGATGTACAAAATATCTGTTGTACCCGGGGACGGAATAGGTCCGGAGGGCATAGAAGAAGGCATAAAAGTATTGGAAGCCGCCGGAGACGCCTGCGGGGTAAAATTTGACTGGAAGTATTTCCCCTACGGGGCCGAGCACTACCTCGAAACAGGGGAGGTTCTCCCTGACGATGGCCTGAAGGAGATGGAAAAGACCGACTCGATATATCTTGGGGCAGTGGGTGACCCCAGAGTAAAGCCCGGGATACTGGAAAAGGAGCTCCTCTTGAAGCTGCGCTTTTACTTCGACCAGTATGTAAACCTGAGACCGATAAAACTCTATCCGGGAGTGCCCTGTCCGTTGAAAGACAAGGGGCCCGAGGATGTGAACTTCTATGTGGTAAGGGAGAACACGGAGGATTTCTATGTGGGCGTGGGCGACAGATTCTCAAGCGCAAAGCACAGCTCTCTTCTGGAGATAAAGCGCGACCTCTATGACCTCAAGTTCAATGTAGACATCACTCAAGACAAAGCAAACGAAATTGCATACCAAGTAGGGGTGATAAGCAGGGCTGGAACTAGGAGGATAATGGAGTTCGCCTTTGAACTTGCAAAGAGAAAGGGGATGAACAGGGTCACCGCAGTGGACAAGGCGAATGTCCTTACCAGCATATACGGACTCTGGCGCGATGTCTTCGAGGAAGTCGCAAAGGGCTATCCGGGTGTTGAGACAGAGTTCAGCTTTGTGGATGCGGTGACCATGTGGTTTGTCAAGAAGCCGGAGTGGTACAGAGTGGTTGTCACGCCAAACATGTTCGGCGACATAATCACCGACCTCGGGGCCATGATACAGGGAGGGATGGGTCTCGCACCAGGCGGGAACATCAATCCAGATGGTGTGAGCATGTTCGAGCCTATCCACGGCTCTGCGCCCAAGTACAAAGGGCAAAACAGGGCAAACCCGATTGCAACGATTCTAGCAGGACAGCTGATGCTGGAAGAGCTTGGTGAGCAGAATGCCGCAGACCTTGTGGAACAGGCAGTGATAGAGGTCTTGAAAGAAGGAAAAGAACGGCCTCGCGACCTAGGCGGAACTTCTACAGCGAGTGAAGTGGGGGACGCCGTTGCAAGGAAGGTCGGAGAGCTTGGTTAACCTTCAAACCTTTTGCTTACCTCTTCCCAGTTGGCGATGTTCCAGAACGCATTGACAAAATCCGGTCTTGCGTTTTTATAGTCGAGATAATATGCGTGCTCCCAGACGTCGAGGACCATCAGAATTTTGACCCCTGGGTAGACGTTGACATTGTGCTTCTCTATCTGCATTATTACTGGCCTGTTGGTCTTTTTGCATAAAGCCAGCGCTGCCCATCCAGAACCCTCTACGCTAACAGCAGCCTGGCTGAATTCCTTTTTGAACCTATCAAAACCGCCAAATTCTTCGTCTATGGCATCACCCAATGCACCGCCCGGGTTTTCGCCACCTTTGCCTGCAGGCGCCAGATTGTCCCAGAACAGAGAGTGGAGTATATGGCCTCCTATTTGAAAAGAGAGTTCCTTTAAGGTAGACTTGATGTCCAGATCGGCGCCCTCTTTTCGTGCCTTTTCGAGCTTCTCGAATATCGCATTTGCGCCATTGACATATGCCTGGTGATGCTTCTGGTGGTGTATCTTTAATTGTTCTTCAGATATGTGCGGCTCCAGGTCTTTATATCCATAAGGCAGGTCCGGTAAGGTACAGGTATCCTCCATGTTTCTCACCTCCGTTTTGTCCAGAGCTCACGGCTCCCTTAAATTCCCAAATGTTGTTAGTATCATGATTGCCCCGGCTCCAGACCCGATTACGATAACGTCGTACTCCTTCATATTCGCTCAGCTTGCCATCTGCCGCAAACTCTCTATGCTCTGGATCTCCTCCTTGATTTCCAAACTTCCGTCATGTTTGGTCCTCGCCCAGGTGGGATATCTCTCGACAAATTCCGGACACGAAAATGTGCTACAGTCTATCAGCCTCAGGTTTTTCACCGAGGTTCCGAGAAGCTCAAATTGCTCGTGGCAGTGGCTGCACAGATTGCCATAGTACAATACCCATCCCCTTTCTGTCAGGTTTTTGGTCAATTCATCATAATCGTTCGCTTCAACATGGTCTCCGTCTGCGATTACCCGGGGCTGGGCGGCCGTCCCCATGGTGTACCCTGCAATCCCGCCTGCCAATATAAATACGAAAACCCAGGCCTTTGCCCTCCTGGTGTCTTCTTCCCTGTATGCCAGGACCCCTGGAACGAGGAGTACAAGCCCCACTGCAATGCTTAGAAGCCCAAAGAAGATATTGTTTGCATGCAGCGTCGCCTTATCTATCAAGAAGCACCCGCAATCCTTTTCCTGAAGCAGCAAAATCCCGCTCCTAATCGGAACAAGCCCTGCAATGGCTAATAAAAATCCGTATTTGCTCAGCAGCGTTTTTAATTCCGCCATGCTTATCACTTTTTGTATGCCTTGAAATTACGAAATTTGGGATTTGTGGCTATTAGATTTTCAACAAATTCCAGTGTCTCATCATTGTCGCATGCGATCTCTGTGCAGCGGCACTGCCTGTTGCACTTCTCGCAGAAGTATTCCTCTGGAAGGCGGTTGCCGCAGGCACAATGCGGCTCCATGGCCAGAGACCCCTCCTCCATTGTGGCGAAAAAATAGTCGTTTCCCCCACTATTCTTCGATGCCTTCTCTGTCATCATACTCCTCCAGTATTGGGACACGTCGCTTCATCGATCGATTCGAATGCATTCAGAATCCTCTTTTCTTTCTCTATTCTATCTTTCGGGAACTCGGTGAATTTGATTTCATTTATATTTAAATCATTCTTTGATGGTATGGCCTCCAACCCGCTGCCGATTGCCTCGCCAGAAATTGTGTCCATCACCTCCGTGTTCTCACCGTTCGTTATAACGGCGAA
>JAZGIK010000016.1:0-4721 GCA_036482035.1 Hydrothermarchaeaceae archaeon (SeqCode)
TGCAGATATGCTCATAGGCTCGCTCTCTAT
The DNA here is from genome assembly GCA_036482035.1 of Hydrothermarchaeaceae archaeon (SeqCode). Taxonomy (GTDB): domain Archaea; phylum Hydrothermarchaeota; class Hydrothermarchaeia; order Hydrothermarchaeales; family Hydrothermarchaeaceae; genus JAHJSX01. Next base: position 31 of record JAZGIK010000016.1, read on the forward strand.
ATGCTCGTAGGCTCGTTCTCTATAATCTCTTTAAGTTTACTTAGCCTAGCTAACATTTTGACATTGCCGCTGTCCACGACGCTCTCTACCATCTCCATCCTTTTGTTCATCTTTGAGAGCTTTGTGCTAACAATGTAGATGTATGCTATTGCTATCGATAGAACGTAAAACAACCCCATGAAGGCAAACTCGTTCATGTGTTCCATGGAGTTATTTGTATCCCTCTAACTACTTAAATTTTTTTTTAAATAACCCAGATATACTCCCTTTTACAATATTTTATTGGTGATTAAAAATGATGAGAAATGTGGGAAAAATCATAGTAGTTGACGACGGCCCTGACGTACTTCATACAACAGAAGTGCTTCCGAAGAAAGAAGGATACGATGTAACTAGTTTATTATGTGCAATTTTTTTAGTTATGACCACTTTACCTGTGACACTGCCTTTCCTACTTGTTATGAGGGCTATGATTACTATCCTATAGAGATTGAAGTCCCAAATGACAATAACTTCAAACAAAACCTTTATCTTAAACTAAACGTACAAAAACTCCCTCATTATACCTAAAATTATTCGGCTTGGGAAGGGCAACCTATATACCTTGATGTTTTACTACGTTGAAAACCAGCAGGGCGGGAGTTGAACCTGCACTCTACGGATCTGCAGTCCGCCACGTGAGCCGCTCTGTCACCTCGGCTAATAAAATACTGGTGGTGGACGATATTAAACTTTGACCTAGAATTCAAAACCCCTCTTCTTCTCCAAAGAGTTTCTCTGACTGGTACACTACTATCCCCTCGGAGGTTATCTTAATCGGCCTCTTGTTCAGGTCGTGATCCACTTCCCTCATCTTTCTTATCTTCACCGTCCTTGTCGCAACGCCTCTTTTGTCCTCTATCAAGTCCAAAATTATCACACCCCTTGTGAGGAACTCCTCTACTCTGTACTTTGAAATGTTTTTGGTGGCCTCGTCTATCTCGGTGGTCAACAAGGACGTGCATTCGAGATTTATGAGGAGTTGCACCAACCTGTGAAGGACCTTTCTAAGAGAAGGGAGATCCATCTGCATGCCCAGAGCAGGAATGGAGTCCAGGACTAGCCGCTTGGCTCCGATGGAGTTTGCCACATCAATTATGGCGCTGACCACGTTGTCCACGGACAGTTCCCCAGTGACCTTATATTCCTCCTTGGAAGGGAGTTCTGCTACAAGGCTTGCGACATCCACTATTGCGAGTTTTCCCTCCTTTTCAAGGGAGGCAAGGTCCCATCCAAAATTGAGCATCGCTCTCCTGAGGTCTTCCGGCCTCTCGTCTACGGTTACAAAGACCCCCGGCTCATCATGGTCCCTTGCACCAGAAACCATGAACTGCATTGCAAAGATGGTTTTGCCTGTGCCTATCTTTCCCGAGACCAGAGTCGTGCTACCTGCCGGAAGGCCGCCGTCTAGCATGATGTCCAAGCCTTCTATGCCGGTTTTTACTAAATTTCCCATCATCTATCCTCTCGATATAATGATATAAAAATTTAAGTACCATCCAACCAATAATATTACACATGGCTAAAATAATGATAGTGGACGACTCTCCGGACATCGCATGGGTATTCTCAAAGTTGCTAAATAAAGCAGGATATACCACAATCTCGGCCTCCAGCGGGGAAGAGGCCCTTGAGATACTCCGGACAGAAAAGCCAGACCTAATGCTCCTCGATATAATGATGCCGGGAATGGATGGATGGGACGTGGCAAAAAAAATCAAGGAAGACGAAAAAACCAGGGATGTAATTGTCATTATGGTCTCAGTAAAATCGGATGAAGAAGACATAAAGAAGAGTATGGAGTACTCCCACGCAGATGGTCACGTCGACAAACTGCGTAGCGCAGGCATCGTAGATGAAGTGGCGAAACTTCTGAAAGAAAAGGCTACAGGACCATATGAGATTTTCTAAAAAGGGATGTTTGAGCGAAGGTACTATACTTGCAACATCACTCTTTCCCTATGTAAATGGTTGCATCGCAGAACTGAGATATCTGGGAAATGACGGTCTCGCCTGTCTCTTTCTCGAGGGATAAGAGCGCGCCCTCCGCTCCCCACATCCGCATCCTGCCTATGAGGAAGTGAGTAAACCTCGCCACCGTGCCAGCGCTGTTATAAAGGAGGAGGGTCGAGAGGGTGTCGAATAATATGAATTTCTTTCCTTCAGGGATTGACTGCGCAGCTTCGGAAATCGCTATGCTGATGTCTGTGAGGCTTTTCGGAGAGTCTATATAAAGGACCCCCTCTTCCTCCCTGAGTTTTCCCCCTGAAGCTCTTGTCACTGCATCGATAAATATTACCATTCTGGTGTCCACAAAGTCTTCAAATCGTCGCTTTATGACCCCATAGGGTTTGTTTACAGTTATGTATACACCCGGGATTTTCTTCTCGTCTATCATATACTTTAAAAGTTCAAAATTTACCGATTGGTACTTCTCTGTGGGTGTGACAACGAGACAAATGAATGGCTCTGGAATTTCATCCAGTTTTTCTTTCAGTGTCTCAGCTATGTCCGCCTCTGCCATCCTAGACCTCATATCTAGTTTAATAGACCTATAGACCTAATTAATAAACATAGACCTAATTAATAAACATTTCCAGAAAGCTTTTTCTTTTATGAGGACCGAGTTAAGGAGGGAAAGGAATGGAAATACTAGAAGAATACGATGGGGTCAAGATTGTATCCAGGGGTGAAGGAGATACTCCGCTGTACATCGTCTCTGCCCTCGAATTTTCTTCAGACGAAAAAAAAGAAGTAGAAAGGATTGTCAAGACCTTAAGGGACAAGGCAGCAGAGGTAAGGACTCCAAAGGACGTCACTGAAAAAGATGATCCCCTCAAGGCCGTGGCTGATGAACTCAATGACTCCCAGTTTGACAAGAAAAGCCAAGACAGGGTAACCCTGCATGCTTTCTATTCCCTCACATCTGTTGGCCCTCTCCAGTTTTTGCTAAACGACGATCTGCTGGAAGAGGTTATGGTATTGGGAACTGGCGTATCTGTCTATGTATTCCATAGAAAATTTGGGATGTGTGAGACTAATTTGAGTCTTGACGCTGGGGAACTTAGATGGCTCGTAGAGAGGATTTCTGGGATTACCGGGAGCAGGATAGATTTCGCAACGCCTCTTCTAGACGCTGCCCTTCCTGACGGCAGTAGGGTGAATGCCACGATTCCGCCCGCGTCTGTGGACGGGGCAAGTGTGACTATAAGGAAATTCAGAAAGATGCCCTTTACCATAGTAGACCTCCTTGAGAATGGGACTTTGTCCCCCAATCTTGCAGCATTTTTATGGATGTGTATAGAAGGCCTCGATTCCCCACCCAATATCATCATAGGCGGCGGAAGTGGAAGTGGAAAGACCACTCTTTTAAACGTTGTCTCTTCTTTTACCCCGGGCAACAAGAGAATAATAACCATAGAAGACACCCTCGAACTCTATCTCCCCCTCTCCCATGTGGTCCGGCTTCTTACGAGACCTCCGAACATAGAGAGTAAGGGCGAAATAACAGCTGACGTTCTACTCAAAAATGTCTTGCGGATGAGGCCGGACAGAGTAGTCATGGGGGAAATAAGAGGAATAGAAGCCAGGACCCTCTTCAATGCCATGAACACGGGTCATAAAGGGGTCACAGGCACTCTCCATGCAAACAGTGCTCCAGAAGTAGTATCCAGGGTAATTAATCCTCCGATGGAGGTTCCAAAGAACATGCTTACTTCTTTGGACCTCGTTATACTCATAGAGGCTTTCCACGACAAGAGCGGAGGAGTCGTCCGAAGGGTAACCGATGTGTCAGAGGTCAGATTTTCCGGTGGGGAAACCATAAAGCTGAACAAGCTTTACAGATGGGACTCCAGGAAAGATACATGCAAGCCAACCGGCATCCCGGGAAGGCTCGAAATGGGCCTCACCGAAGCTTTGAGACTTAGGGGGATAGAGTACAAGGATGAGATCTCAAGGAGAGAGAAACTCTTTGGTTGGATGCAAGTGAATGGCATTAAAAAGATGGAAGACTTCCTTCAAATAATGAGGGAGTACAGAGGCGATCCAGACAGGACGATGGCCAGGGTCGACGAGTCCCAGTCTTAAGGCTTCAACACGAGCTGTGTTCTATGGCATCGTTCGGGCAGGACTCGACGCAGGCGCAACACTCTACCACATAAGGAAGCACAAGCCCACAGACTACCTCAAAATGTTCAACAGGGCGAATGAGAGTTACATTGTGAAGTACTGTATATCAGTAGATTGACAAGTAAAAGTTAAAAAAGGTGAATACTTAAATTTTTTTTTAAATAACCCAGATATACTCTCTTTTACAACATTGTATTGTGATTAAAATGATGAGAAATGTGGGTTTTGTCATCTTGGCGGGGCTTCTGCTCCTTAATACCCCAATAGAACTGGTTGAAGGAAAAACGGTTGAATATCAGGAGCGAACTGTTGAATTTCCTGTTAATTACGGAGGGTATGATCATTATCCTATAGAGATTGAAGTCCCAAACGACAGTTGCAAGAAGAGGTTCAAAGACATCGTGATTAAAACGGAGGAATGTCCCACTACCTCTGTAATAACATATGTCAGGCTTCCGGCGGTGGCGTAGATATGTACGACAAGAATAAAAAGACAATAATGGTCGTTGATGACGACCCTG
>JAZGIK010000017.1:0-8336 GCA_036482035.1 Hydrothermarchaeaceae archaeon (SeqCode)
TGTACCTGTGAGGCCGTATCTCTCTGGCCTTCAAGAGGGCCTCCACAATTATATCTTCGTCAAATCCAATATCTGCAGCCGTCGTCGGGGCCCCAATCTCTTTTAATGCGTCCCTCATCATTTTCCAGTCTCCACCGTGCATATGCATCATCATGATTGTACCAAGTCCGCACTGTTCGCCGTGAAGCCCTCTGTCAGAGGATATTATGTCAAGAGTATGGCTGAACTTGTGCTCCGATCCACTGCCGGGCCTCGAACTGCCAGCGATGCTCATGGCAACGCCGGAAGATATCAATGCCTTGACAACCTTCCTGACCCCCTCGTCGGTGCGTTTGGCCACCGCTTCGCAGGAGTCCATTATTATCTGCGCTGTCATTCTTGAGAGGGCGATTGAATATTCGCTTATCTCCTCGCCCTTCACCCTCTGTGCGAGCTCCCAGTCCATGACAGCAGTGAATTTTGATATTATGTCTCCGCATCCACTCGCATAGAGCCGGTATGGAGAATTTTTTATTATATCTGTATCTGCCAGCACTCCAAACGGTGCATGGGCTTCGATAGACACTGAACCGTCCTTACCCTTTATAGAAGCCCTCGATGATGCTATACCGTCGTGAGAAGCTGCTGTAGGGACGCTCAGGAATTCAAGAGATTTATTATTAGATGCGAGCTTTGCAACGTCTATTGCCTTTCCGCCTCCAACACCGACGACAAAATCTACGCCCTCGCAGGACTCTGTTATTCTCTCGACCTCGCTGACCGTGGCATCGCTTATCAATTCGACAGCCGTCTCATGCCTTTCATTGAGCACTTCTTCGCACTTTTTTCCTGCGATTTCGTGCGTAGTCTTATCAGCCACTATAAGGGCCCTCCCCGCGAGTTTGAGATCCTCAAGCAGAGAATTGAGCTCCATTATCGCGTCCTTTCCCACTAGAACCGCTCTTGGAAGCTGCATAAATTTAGATTTAAATTCCATGACCTAGGATATTGACGCAAACTTTTATGTATCTTTCCTTTGAAGAATTTGCCATGGCCAGTTATGCTCCTCAGGATTACCTGGTATATTTCGCGATACTTCTGGCAATATTGTGGTTTTTCTCCAACATATTTTTCAAAAGAATAAAATTTGATGATAAATTTCTGCTTCTTGCGGCACCGTATATTGTGCTGGGCGTCGCATTGAGGATGCTGCCGGATGTCGGTGTCGTGGAAAGGAGTCAGCTCTGGAATATCACGCCTGGAGTGTATATCGTTACGATTGCTGCAGGTCTTGTGAGCGTGGGCTTGGGCCTGCTTGTAAAAAGGCTTTTAGGTATCGAATATTGGAAATTTCCCCTTGCTATTGGCACTTTATTGGCACTCTTCGCCATGTACAACATCGCAAATCATGTAAATCACCCTGTCAGAATCCTCTATCCATTTGGCCTTGCAGCAGTGATAACCGGTGTGATATACCTTGCATCGGGCGCTTCGAGCACTACAGCGATTTTTAGAAGACGGAGTAACATTGCAATTATATTTGCTCACCTGCTTGACGGCTCTGCAACCTTCATTGGCATAGACTTCTACCGCTTCACAGAGGAGCACCTGCTGCCAGATTATCTGATCTCGCTTGCAGGAAGCGCCTTTGTCATGATCCCGCTGAAAATCGTTGTAGTGCTGCCCGTACTGTACTTTGTAGAAAAGTGGAGAATCGATGAGGGTGAAGGGAAAACCCAGGAATATTACATCCTGAAATTTGTTCTGTTTATACTGGGCTTCGGACCGGGGCTGAGAGACGCTATACTGCCAGGGACGCTGGTGTGATATGAGTTACAAAAATACCAAAAGAAGTGGAAGCGCCGGAGGAAATACAGGAGACTGCGGAGGAGCCTTTCGTAGAGGAGTCTAAAGAGTAAATGATTACAGTATTATCTCTATAGGAAATCAACCCATAAAATTTAAATGTTAGTACAGTGAATTAATTTTGGCGAGAATGTGAATGGAAAAAATCTAGGAACAGATCGCACTTATATCCTGAGACTTTTAGATCATGGAGAACTGACAGCCGCCACAATCACGAGTGCAAATTTTGGAACCATGGCCCAAACCAAAAGGCTGCTTGAAGATTTGATAAATCTGGACCTTGTGGAAAGAAAGTGGTATGGGGACGAAGTAAAGTACAGAAAGAAAAATAACTCGGATTAATATTTTAAAACAAATTTTCCGCCAACGTTTACTCCTTCTTCTCTGGCAGCCTGCCCTATCCTAAACGCTTTCGTGCCATGTTTTTTGCATATTCTTATAACTTTTTCAACGTCTTTATCGTCAACCAAGACGCAAAATCCGACACCCATGTTAAAGGTTCTGTACATCTCTTTTTCCGATACGTTTCCTGCCTCTTGGATTTCCTTGAATACTTCTTGTGGCTCTGGCAGACTGTCGATATAAAAGCCATAATCGGTGAGCCTGCTTAGATTCCCGAGGCCTCCTCCTGTAATATTTGCAAGCCCCTTGACTCTGACTTTGTCGATTATTTCGAGGACCTCCCTGACATATATCTTTGTGGGCACCAAAAGCTCCTGGGCAACGGTCCGCTCGCCAAATATCTTGTCTCGCGGACCATATTTTCCGAATAGAGCTTTCCTAGCGAGGGTAAGCCCGTTGCTGTGAATGCCAGAACTCTCCAATCCCACGACAGCGTCTCCCGGCTTTACGTCCTCGCCAGTGATGATTTTATCGATGTCCACGATTCCAAGCATGAACCCTGCCAAATCAACGCCGTTTATAATATCAGGCAATGTGGCGAGTTCCCCTCCTGATATGGATATTCCAGCCATCTCAGCACCTGCTGCAAGCCCTTTTGCAATTTCGGTTGAAATCTTGAGGTCATGCTTTTCAACTGCCAGATAGTCCATCATCGTAACCGGCTCGGCACCAATGCAGATTACGTCATTTGCATTCATCGCAACGAGGTCTATGCCTATGGTGTCGTATTTTGAAAGCATGCTTGCGACGATTATTTTTGTGCCTACACCGTCTGCGGCAAGTGCCAGGGCCCTCTTTTTATCTAATCTAATAAGACCCGAAAAGTGACCGATGTCCATAATGCTCTCCCCCACCTTTCCCCTTCTGAAAGACAGAGTACGTTTAATGCCTGAAACAATAGCAGATATTGTTTCATTTTCGCTGTCGATGTCCACCCCTGCGTCAGCGTATGTCATTCCATCGCCCATAAAATTAGATATGCGAGATAGTTAATAAATTTATTTGAATCTGAAAATCTCAAAATTATGAGGGGCTTTGCTCTCTGATCTGAAAACCTTATAAAGACTCGAAGCCAGTTCAACGCACTTCGACTCCTCCCCATGGCACGTGATTAACTTGTCAGGCTTCGGTTTTATGGATCTTATATAGTTTACCAGCTGATTGCGGTCGCTGTGGCCAGAGAATCCCTCGACAGTATGAATTTCCATGTTCATATTGACAATCACAGTCTTGCCGTTTTCGCTCATCGGTATTTCCTTCCAGCCTTTCTGGATTCTCCTGCCAAGAGAACCCTCTGCCTGGTATCCAACAAATACCAGGCTGTTTTTCTTGTCTTCCGCAAGATTCTTCAGGTATTCTATAACAGGCCCTCCTGTAAGCATGCCGGATGTAGAAATTATGATACACGGGTCCCCATCTATTACCTCTTTTCTCATCTCCCGGTTTGCAACTTTCTGGAATATTTCCGAGACAAATGGATTCTTGCCTTTATGGAAAATCTGATCTCTTAATTCCCTGTTGAGATACTCTGGATATGTGGTGTGAATGGCTGTGGCTTCCCATATCATGCCGTCTAAAAATGCCGGGGCCTGAGTTACCACGCCGCGGCTCATACAGTCTTCAAGTGCTACCATGAGTTCTTGTGCTCTACCCACCGAAAAAGCGGGTACTAACACTTTGCCCCCTCTATTAATGGTTTCGTTTATGATATTCATCAGCACCTTCTCTGCTTCGGTTCTTCGTGGCTGGATGTCCTTTCGGCCTCCATATGTGCTTTCGGTAACAAGGGCTTCTAGTCTCGGGAATCTGACACTTGCGGGTTCCAGGAGTCTTGAACGCTCGAATTTTAAATCACCGGTATACGCAAGGTTGTAAAGTCCATCGCCTATGTGAAAGTGGACTATGGAAGAGCCGAGGATGTGTCCAGCATTATGCATCGTGAGCTTTACGTCAGGTGCTATGTCGGTTACCTCTCCATACTCCAGCGGTATCACGTGCTTTATTGTTTCCTTTATGAATTTTCTCTGATAAGGAAGTTCCCTGCCCTCCTTATCCATGACATCCAGATAATCCCAATGTAGAAGGAACATCAAATCTCTAGTCGGTGGGGTACAGTATACCGGACCTTCATATCCCATATAATACAGATACGGGACAAATCCGCAGTGGTCCAGATGGGCGTGTGTTATAACAACGGCATCCAGCTCTTGAAGGTTGAATTCTGGCAGATTTAAACTGGGAAATGCATTGCTATTGTCTCCTGCTGCAACGTTTACGCCGCAGTCGATTAATACCTTGCTCTTGGATGTATGCAGGTACATAGAGGTCCTTCCAACCTCTCGAAATCCGCCGAAACTAGCTACCCTTATCCAGGATTCCTTTCTCGCCGTTGAGGTCCTGTAAATCCTCTTTCCTACTTTCTTCAGAATCTCTTTTCTCTCATCGCTGGACTTCATGAGCAACTGTCTAACGCTATCAACTATCTTTGAAGGTATCGGCGGTGTCCTCATGACTTTCGGTATCCAGCCCACCTGTAGCTTTAGTTCATTTAGCGTTTTTCCTGCTTTTCCGATGACCATGCCGGGTTTAATCGCCTCTATTATGGCCTCGCCAAAATTCGGGTCAAAATGAATATCAGTTATCCCGGCATCTTCAGGCACAATTTCTTTTATTTTTTTAGCTGCCTTTTCAGGATCCATCAAAACAGACGGATCTGGTCTTACTATCACTCGCTTTCTGATTAATCTTGCAAGCTTCTTTACTTCATCTCCATTTTGTGCCAGAATTGACGGATTTTTTGCATAGAGTACTATACTAGATCCCTGGAAATCTACCTGGGTTATCATAGAGGTGGGAGATAGCGTCTCTTTTACTGCAGTTTTTATTGCAGCGAGATTGTCTTCTACTACCATTTAGTTTACCTCAAAATTCCTAGTGATTGAAAATCTCACTCAAGAGGATTATAGCTCTTCTAATAACTTTTCGACTTCTTTTTCTGACAGTTTTTTAAATCCTTCTTTCGTAATTTTTACGACATCTATTCCGTTGCCGGTCATGGCGTCTCTTTGGAGGGCAGACCGAAGCGCCCTTATTGCCAGCTTAACACCTTCGTTTACTGCTATGTCCTCCTTGAATGAATCTTCTAAAACGCCGTACGCCACCGGAGAACCGGATCCTGTGGCAATGGCTTTGTCCTCAATAGAACTCCCCAGTGGGTCGATTGAATATATTCTCGGACCCTGCCTATCGGTTCCGCCTACTATTAGCTGCACGATGAGCGGATAGTATCTATTCGCAAACATGATATTTGCCAGAAGTGTAGCTACGGCCTCCACGCTCATTTCTTCGCCCTTTCTCATGCGGTAAAGCTTTGCTTCCGACTGTATCCATCTTATGAGAGCCTGAGCATCCGCGACGGCCCCAGCGACAGTCGCCCCGAGGTGAGTATCTATCATAAAACTTTTTCTTACGAACTTATGAGCGACCAACGTCCCCATAGTTGCTCTGGTGTCAGATGCCAGAATAACTCCGTCTTTGCAGGTTATACCTACTGTAGTTGTTCCCTTCATATATTCTTTTGCTTTCTCCAAAGTTTCCATTCCAGACCTTCCACAGAGAAAAAAATAAAACCAGCTAATTTACTGTCTTTAGTTACCCTATATAAATCTTTTGACCTTTAACATGTCGCAAACTTTGCATATATCCCCTGAAGTCGGCTCGGCACAGAGCCGGCATTCTTTTAGCTCTTTTCTGGGGTATGAATCGAGATACGGCATGAGCTTCTGATATCCTCTCATTATCGAAAACTTTATACCAGGATTGTCATTTTCGAGGTCGTTTATAAAGTCGCGGATTCCTGTGCGAAATGAGTCGCTGGCGTAGGGGCACTCTGTAAAATCGATGTCAAAGTTGAGGATGGCAAATAGGCCGACCTCCTTTTCAGGCATCTCCTGCATAGGCCTTATGCGTGGCACGAACTTTTCACTATTTTTAGCGTTTGAAAGCCGGTAAAGTCTGTCTATATCCCCCCTGACATAATTCATCATTATGGTCTGTGTTTCGTCGTCGAGATTGTGCCCCGTCACGAGCTTTTCGAGTTTTAGCTCTTTTGCCCTGTCGTTCAGAAGCCGCCTGCGCAGCACCCCGCAAAAAGAGCAGGCATTTTTGCCTGACATCTCGTCCACTGTCTTTCCAAACGATTTGGCAAACGAAGCGATGTCAAGCGGGATATCTTTCTCTTTGCAAAATTCTCTAGCAGTTTTTAACGTCTTTTCACGGTAGCCCTTGATACCCTCGTCTATCGCAATGGCGAACAGCTCAATGTCGAACTGTTCCTTTAATTGGTTTAGAATGAACAGTGCCGTTATGCTGTCTTTACCTCCGGAAAGCGCAACGCCAATGCGCTCGCCATTTTCTATCATGTCACGGTCTCTAATTGTCCTTTTGACCTTGTCTTCAAAATACTCTATGAAGTGCTCCTTGCAGAACTTCTGGCCGCTGTAACGTCTGTGATAGACAGCTTTCTTATTGCACTTGTCGCAGTGCATGGCATGTTACCCCCCTGAAATGATCTTGATAATGTCGACTTCATCGCCTTTCTTTAATGTATCCTCCTCCACCGTAATCTCGCTGTTTTTACTGACAACTACTGTCTCTCTGTTGATGCCGAGTTCCTCTAAAAGTCTGGCTATCGTTGTGTCCTTCTTGACTTTCATGAGTAGTTCTAAAATGTCCCCTCAAAGAGGAAAAACTAATGTGCTTCCTCTTCTCCCTCGTGCGCTTCGTGCTCTTCCTCCAGGTGGAGGAATGTTTCACATATGGTGTACATGAGAGCGCAAAACGCCATTGCCATGACGGATATCAGGATTTCCACATAGCTCGGGAAATAAACCGCATAGTGCTGCCCCCCGAGTACGGGGACGAGCTGTCCCGCAACCATATAGTCATACCTCATTACGAACATGCCGACTAGGACCATGACCGCGGCAGCAAACACCCTCTCAATCGTCCTTTTCAGATAAAGCAGAAGAATTAGAGGTATCAGGATTCCCAGTACGATTTCAAATCCCCAGAAACCCAGCCTTAACGACCCAGTAAGCAATATCATGGCACTCTCATATCCTCCCGGGATGTGGCCGTAGACAGAGATTACCGTTCTCCATATCACAGTGAAGCTGCCAATCACGAGGAAAAGGGCCAGGAGTTTACCGAGGTCGAGCATCAGATCCCGCATCCCTGTGCTCATCTCTTCCTTCTTGGCCCAGTGCACGCCAATATTTACAATGATCAGCAATGCTGCTCCGGAGATAAGGCCTGATATTATGAAGTATATCGGCATGTATGACCCGTACCACAGGGGTCTCGCCGAGATTACGCCGAAGACTGCCCCCAGGGTGCTGATACCGGCGATCCCGAAAAAGAGACTTCCTATTCCCGCTATCTTGCCTAACTTATGATTCTCCATTATAATCACAAACAAGAGCTCTCCAAACTTGAACATGAGGGAGAGGCAGTACCAGAAGCCCATCCACCAGATCGGGGATGAAAAGTTGGGGGCGAGGATGTAGTAAATGGTAAGCCTATAGGGAAACTCCAGCTCCATGCCGATGGCGACGAACGCTGAGATGAGGGCGAATATAGCCAAAATGATACCCCTCTTCCCTATGAGCTCGTATTTTTTTACCCCGAATATGTGACCAAAGGAAGAGATGATAGCGATCCCGGTGCTCGTTACCGCGAAGAAGACATAAGTGGATATGAGGATACCCCACTGCATCCACTGGCTTACGCCCAGCGATTCTTCGAACTGCGTAAATCTTATTACAATGGCATATAATCCCAGGAAAAGTAAAAATAGGAGAAATAACACCCAGGCGTAAAACGCCCCTGAACCCTTGATTTCATTTATGCTTTTTATGCCTTTGAATTCCATTAATGCTCTCTCCTTTTCTTCATTCCCGAATACTCATCTATCATGTAATCTGCAGGAGTAATGTCCTGATCCAAACCGATATAATACACCTGTGGACGCGTTCCCAAACCTGGCCTCATAACCTTCACAGGGTTATCACGGATGAGCTTTGATATCT
>JAZGIK010000018.1:0-5982 GCA_036482035.1 Hydrothermarchaeaceae archaeon (SeqCode)
GTCCCATCTTCGTATCTATAATTGCTCCTTTTGTTACCACATTTCTCCTGATATAATGAGGATTTGCCCTATTTTCTTTGACATCTATAATTTCCTCTTTCTTGCTCTTGCCTATCTTTGTAGTTACGTTGGCATACTGTGCCACCCTGAGTTTAACCTTTGCAGTTTTTCCCCTAGTTTTTATCCTCTTGGCACGCCTCTCACCCACCTTGGTCTCGGTCTGCTCTCTGCCCATCTCGTACTTTTTCTTGTGTTTGTGGCGTCTGAGCTTGCCACCTGTTATTTTTCTTTTCGACTTTCCGTGCCAAAGAACCATAAAATTCCCTTTTCCGAACTATGATAAATTTCCTAACGTTTAAAATTTATTATAATATCTGCACCATTTTTTATAAGCGTTTCTCCGGCGCTTCTGCCTATCTCCTCTGCGTTTTTGGGGTCTCCTTCCTCTGTGACTTCAATCCTCTTTTTTCCGTCAGGCGAGATTACGACTCCCTTGAGGGTAAGCCTGTCTTTGATCTCGGTGTATGCCCCTATGGGCACCTGGCACCCTCCTCCGAGCCTTTTCAGGAGTGCCCTCTCTGCTGTAACCCTGGCCATGGTCTGTTCGTGGTTTATGGCACGAAGATATTCCGTTGCAGGCGAGTCCGGTCTGGCCACCACTGCTATCGCGCCCTGGCCGACCGGGGGGACGAATACGTCTGTTGAGAGGTCCTGGGTGACGTGCTCAAGGAGGTCCATGCGCTTTAGGCCGGCCTTTGCCATTATTATCGCGTCATATTGGCCCGACATGACTTTCTTAATCCTCGTATCCACATTTCCCCTCAAATCCTTTATTTTTAAATCCAGTCTAAAGGCAATTAGCTGGGCCTTTCTCCTTATGCTGCTGGTGCCAACCACTGCACCTTCCGGGAGCTCTTCGAGGAGAAGGCCGTCCCGCGATATCAAAGCATCGTTTACTTCCTCTCTTTCTGGGACAGAGACAATTTCCAGTTCGTCCAGCATTTCTGTGGGTACGTCTTTCGCGCTGTGGACCGCGAAGTCCACGTCACCCTTCGACACAGCCTCATCTATCTCCTTTACGAAAAGCCCCTTGCCGCCGATTTTTGCAAGTGGGGCGTCGAGGATTTTGTCCCCTGTAGTCTTGATAATCTTCTTCTCAAAGGAAAGCTCTGGAAATTTATCCTGGAGCAATTCAGATATTATCCCGGTCTGCCTTAAGGCGAGCTTGCTCCCGCGGGTGCCGATGAGAAGCTTCATAACGCCGCCCGCAGGGAATCCTCGACTGTAGAGAGGGTATCGTCTATCTCATCTTCGCCGTGGGCGTAAGAGATGAAGTTGCACTCGTATTGGGACGGCGGAAAGAAAACGCCCCTTTTCATGAGTTCCTGCTGGAATTTCAGGAAGAGGTCCTTGTCTGCTCTAAGGGCAGCCTGGTAGTCCGGCACGTCCTCGCCTGTGATATATATCTGGAACATAGACGCCACGCCATAGACTCTTGTCTCGAGTCCCAAGTCGGCTGTGACCTCCTCAAGGCCCTTGCGCATCCTGTCGCCAAGGGCATTCACCTTTTCGTAGACGCTGCCGTCCTCAAGCTCCGTTACCGCTGCATAGCCCGCTGCCATTGAAAGTGGATTTCCGTTGAATGTGCCTGCCTGGTACACCTTCCCCAAAGGGGCCATGTTCTCCATGATCTCGCGACTTGACGCTATCGCCCCTATCGGGAGCCCTCCACCTAGAATCTTCCCTAAAGTTGTAATATCTGGCATAACACCGTAGTACTCCTGGGCCCCGCCATATGCCAGCCTGAACCCGGTGATGACCTCGTCGAATATCAGCAATGCGCCCTTGTCAGCAGTTGCCTCCCTCAGGAATTTGAGGTAGCCGTCCTTCGGCATGATGCACCCGGCGTTCCCTATGATGGGTTCGAGGATGATGCCTGCTGTGTCCGCGTCCTTTAAGGCATTTTCCACGGCAGCCTCGTCGTTGAACGGCACTATTATGGTATTCTTTGTAGTGTCTTTCGGCACGCCAGCTGACGTGGGCATGCCGTGGGTGGTGGCGCCGCTCCCTGCCTTGACAAGTACGTAGTCGTGAGCGCCGTGAAACGCACCCTCGAATTTTATTATCTTGTTTTTCCCTGTATAACCGCGTGCAAGCCTTATGGCCCCCATGGTGGCTTCAGTTCCCGTGTTCACGAACCTCAGCATCTCCGCGGTCGGCACAGCTTGGCATATCTTCTGCGCAAATTTCGTCTCCAACTCAGTTGGAGTTCCATACAAGGAGCCCCTTTCTATCTGCTGTTTTACGCTTTCTATTACCTTCGGGTAGGCGTGGCCCAGAATCAGAGGCCCGTACGCCAGACAGTAGTCTATGTAGCTATTCCCGTCTACGTCATGCAGCCTGCATCCCTCTCCCCTCTCCGTAAAGAAGGGATACGGTTTCATTGCACGCACAGGAGAATTTACCCCGCCCACAAGAACTCTTTTGGCCTCCTCAAAAAGTCGATTGGAATTCATGACAACTGCCCATTAAATTTTCGAAATTTACCCCAACCGTCTGGCAACGTCTTTCGCATGGTATGTGAGTATTAAATCCGCACCTGCACGTTTTATAGAGGTCATGATCTCCATGACGATGCGCTCCTCATCGATGTATCCCTTTTTTGCTGCCGCTTTCACCATTGCATACTCCCCGCTTACGTTGTAGGCAGCGGTCGGCACCGCAAACTCCTGTTTCACTCTATAAATCAAATCGAGATAGGAGAGGGCCGGCTTTACCATCACTATGTCCGCACCTTCTTCTATGTCCAGGTGAACCTCCTGCATGGCTTCATTGGCATTCGCAGGGTCCATCTGGTAGCTCATTCTGTCGCCGAAAGTCGGCACGGAATCTGCTGCCTCCCTGAATGGTCCGTAAAATGATGAGGCATGTTTTGCAGCGTATGACATTATTATCGTGTCCTCATATCCCTCCCTGTCCAGCGCTTCCCGGATTGCCCCCACTCGACCATCCATCATATCGCTTGGTGCTACTATATCAGCTCCTGCTGCTGCATGGCTCACTGCCTCCTTTGCCAGCAGCTCAAGAGTCGGATCGTTTAATATCTTTTCGTCTTCCACAACCCCACAGTGCCCGTGGTCAGTGTACTCACACAGGCACACGTCTGTAATAACAACAAGGTCGTCACCTACCTCGTCTTTTATTTCGCCGATTGCCCTCTGGATTATGCCGTCCGGATTATATGCCTCCGAACCGTCTGCATCTTTCTTTTGCGGAATGCCAAACAAAATCACAGCAGGAATGCCGAGGCTTACGATCTCCAGTGCCTCATCCCTCACTTCGTCTAAAGCCAGCCGGAATTGATTTGGCATGCCCTCTATCGGCTCGTGCCCCTCCATGCCTTCTTTTACGAATATCGGATATATCAGGTCATCCCTTGAAACTGTTGTTTCTCTGAGCATCGCTCTTATCTTTTCTGTCTGTCTGAGCCTTCTCATGCGTTTTTTCGGAAACATGGTGCTATCACTTCATTTTCTTGTGCCGCGACCTTTTACGAACAATCTCTCTGCAGCGTTGATGGTATTTTTATCCCCGGTCTCTGCAGCCTTCCTGATTTCATTTGCAATTGGCGACACCGTTCGGTTTATGATAACCTTGGTAAGATCATCCAGAACCTGTTTTTCTTTTCCATTCATGTTATTTAGCATCCGTATGGCTCTCGCAAGTTCCTTTTTTCTCACGTGTTCTGCATTGTTAAATATCGTCTTTACTATGTCCTCGACATCTATATGATAAATCTGCTTTACCAGAAGTGAAATCTCCTCCTCTATAATCGCCTCTACTTTGACGACCTCCCGCTCCCGGAGCTTCTTATTTTTCTCTGCAACTTCCCCCAGACTATCGATGTTGTAAAGCTTTACGTGGGGCAGTTTTCCGGCCTTTTCGTCGACGTCCCTCGGCGTTGCCACATCGATTATGACCAGATCTTTTTTTCTGCCCTTTGTTGCATTCTTTATCTTTCCAGCCGGCAGGATTGCACGAGGAGCTCCAGTCGCCGTGATTATGAGATCCGATTTTTTAATCCAGTCTTCAACCTCGTCGAATTTTACCGCCTTTCCGTTAAGCAACTTCGCAATTTTTACTCCTCTGGCATATGTCCTATTTGCTACTATGAGCCCCTCTATCTCGTAGTCTCTGAGGGCCTTGGCGACCAGTGACCCCATCTCCCCTGCCCCGATTAACATTACCGTCTTTCCTTTGAGTGTTTTAAAAATTGACTCGGCGAGTTCGACTGCTGCGCTGCCAATGGACACCGCGCCCTCGTTTATAGTGGTTTCGGCCCTTGTCCTCTGCCCCACATGCAACGCCTTTGTAAATATGTTTTTTAAAAAGGGACCCATAGTATTGGCGCTTGCAGCAAGGTGGTACGAGTCCCTCACCTGGCCCAGCACCTGGTCCTCCCCCACTATCATCGATTCGAGCCCGGAAGTAAGCCTCAGAAGGTGATGCAGGGCGTCTGTGTGGAACTCTGACTCGATTACGTCGTGCATCCCCTTTGCCTTATTTATCACGTGACTCATGAGCATTTCTTGAGACATTTCAGGAGGTACGTGATGGACTTTTCTCATCTTCGCCATTGTGGTTTCCATTACGTAGTCTATAATGTTGTGATAGGCGAGGTCTACGTCCTTGGCAGCTGCGAATATCTCCACCCTGTTGCACGTCTGGATTATTGCACACTCCTTCACCGAAGGCAGGTTGCAAATATCAATCATAGTCTTTTTTACATCAGAAAAAGAAATTGCCTCGAGGGTTGGGACGTCTGCCTTTTTATGGGTAACCCTAATGTTTATCGTATGCATTTATCATTGACTCCACTATTCTCTTTGCGCCTTCCAGGTCTCCTCTTCTTATTTTTTCTATAATATCGCTTCTATTTATAAGCTCCCGTAGGAACTTCTCCCTTTTTGACTGGTTTTTTACGGTTTTCTTTAATTTTTTGCGCGCAAATTCCTCAATCTCGATTAAATACAGGTCGTCTTTTGAAAGCACCTTTTTTATTCTCTTTTTTATGTTCTTGGCGACGGCAGGGCTTTTTCCACCTGTGGATATGGAGACCGTTACGTCGCCTGTCTCGAGAGTGGCGGGTATGATAAAGTCGCTTGTCTTATCGGCTCTGTTAACCATCTTTTTTAGCGTTCTTGCCTCTTTTTCCAGTTGGTCGTTTAACGCGCTATCATCTGTCGCGATTAGTACAATGTCGCTTTTTTCGATGAAGCTCCTGCCTCCTTTTATCTCTCTTTTCACAAGCTTCAGGTTCTTGTCTTTGCGCCTTTCAATGCCCGGTGTAAAATCCCTGCTTACGACTGTCACTTTGGCGCCGGCTTTTACAAGCTTCATAACTCGCCTGTTTGCGGTCTTTCCCCCTCCAAATACGACCGCCCTTTTGCCTTTGAGGTCAAGCAACACGGGAAACAAATCTTCCGTTCTCCATTATTTTTGCGTCATCAAGCCAGATGTCTGGCCTCTTTATTATGCCGTCGAGGTGGATATCGGCTCTTATCTTGCCTCCGAAGTTATGGTTGTCGCCGAGCGCCACATGTACGGTGCCCATTACCTTCTCGTCTTCCAGCACGTTTCCTATGAGTTTCGCCTTCGGGTTGGTGCCTATGCCTACCTCTGCGATGTTATTTCCACCCAAACTTAACATCTTTTTTAATTTTCCTTTATCGCCCTCAATTTTCACTGCCTTTCCGCCGTCAACTGTTATCTTAAGAGGCTGTGTCAATGCTCCGAGGCCTGCAAACGAACCGTCGAATACCAGGACGCCTTGTGATTTTCGTTCAAGTGGTGCGATGAATCCCTCTCCCGCAGGCAGGTTCCCGGATGCACCCTTTTTTGTTAAAATGCCCGTATCTGCCACTCCCTTTCTTCCAGACAGGCTTGCTGTAAAATCGCACCCCAGGCGTGTCCTGATCCGGA
>JAZGIK010000019.1:0-4768 GCA_036482035.1 Hydrothermarchaeaceae archaeon (SeqCode)
ATGCTCGGGCCCGTGATGAAAGAGGTGCTCTAGAAAAATGAAAGAAATAAAGAAAATCGTGAGAGAGGGCTATGCCAAGATAGCCAAACTGGATAGTTCCTGTTGTGCTCCCGCGAATTCGTGCTGTGGTGACAAAACAGCGCAAGATATCGGCAGGATGATAGGGTACGCAAAAGAAGAACTCAAAGCGGTTCCAGAAGGGGCAAACTTGGGCCTTGGGTGCGGCAACCCTGTCGCTCTTGCGTCTTTAAAAGAAGGCGAAATCGTGCTTGACCTCGGCTCGGGGGCCGGGTTTGACTGTTTCCTTGCGGCCCAAAGGGTCGGCAAGAATGGGAAGGTCATAGGCGTGGACATGACACCCGAGATGATTGAAAAAGCAAGAGAAAACGCCGAGAAAGGTGATTACAAAAACGTGGAGTTCAGGCTTGGAGAGATTGAAAATCTGCCAGCTGCCGATAGCTCAGTTGACATAGTCATCTCAAATTGCGTTATCAACCTTTCACCCGATAAGAAAAGCGTCTTCGGTGAAGCATTCAGAGTGCTAAAACCGGGTGGGAGACTGATGATATCGGACGTGGTTCTGTCGAAGGAACTTCCGGATTTCATAAAGAACTCTGTTGAAGCGTACATCGGCTGCCTATCTGGCGCGATAATGAAGGACGAGTATATTGCCCTGATGGAGGATGCCGGGTTTGAGGATGTGAGGATAATCGGCGAGAGCTCTTTCCCTGTCGTGTCCATGGCCAACGACCCGACCGCAAAGGCGCTCATTGAGGATTTGAAAATACCGCAAGAAAAGGTGGAAGAGGTTGCAAATTCGGTGCTGAGCATAAAGGTTTGTGGTGTAAAGCCGGATTAGTCCTTCTTTTTCTTGATGAACGATTCGATTATGTCCATGGGGATAGGAAGCACAAACGTGGAGGCCTTCTCAGCTGTGGCTTCCGTTACTGTCTGCAGGAATCTCAGCTGGAGCGCTGCAGGGTGCCTGCCGATTATCTCTGCTGCGCTTGCCAGTTTTTCCGCTGCTTGAAACTCGCCCTCGGCATTGATTATCTTCGCCCTTCTTTCTCTCTCGGCTTCCGCCTGCTTCGCCATTGCCCTCTTCATGTTCTCAGGGAGCTCCACATCCTTTACTTCAACTGTGGACACTTTTATGCCCCAGGGGTCTGTCTGTGAATCTATAACGCCCTGCAGCTTCGTGTTGATCTTTTCCCTCGCTGAAAGCAGCTCGTCTAGTTCGCTCTGGCCCAGTATGCTCCTCAGAGATGTCTGTGAGATTAGAGAAGTCGCCGATAAATAATCCTCGACGTCAACTATAGCATTTTCGGGGTTTAATATCCTGAAATAGACAACCGCGTTTACCTTCGTTGGCACGTTGTCCTTTGTTATAATCTCCTGTGTCGGGACATCAAGGGTAACAGTTCTCAAGTCCACCTTCACCATCTTGTCGATTATCGGTATCAAGAAGAACAGGCCGGGCCCCTTCGCACCTACAAGCCTACCGAGCCTGAATATTACACCCCTCTCATACTCCCGCACAACTTTTATAGCGGCGCTTAAAATAGATAATAACACAAAAGCGAGTATAAAATATTCAAACATCTTCCTCTGCCTCTTCTACTATCAATACCAGATTCTCCACTCTTATTACTTTAACTTTCCTATCTTTTTTTATAGTTTTATCCGCCCGGGCCTTCCAGAGTTCGCCACGTACAAAGACATCGCCTTCCGGGTCAAGCTCGCTCTTTGTGACTCCAATCATGCCGACCATTGCGCTTGCGCCAATGGTCGGTTTTCTTTTGTGGGCCTTTATGACAAACCCTACCACAATAACAAAGAACAGCACAGTGAGTAGAGTCACCAGCAGTATGAGGTTTAAAGAAATCTGGACAAACGGCTCTTTTTCCACGTCTATAAGAAAAATAGAACCCAGAAACAGCGAGATTGCGCCGCCGGCACCCAGAACGCCGTGGGAGGACACCTGCGTCTCGGCAACGAATAACAGTATTGCAAAAACTATAAGCGCGAGTCCTGCCGTGCTGACAGTTAGGGCCTGAAAAGACCACAGGGCCAGAAGGATACAAATGCCGCCGACTACGCCCGGTAGCACCGCACCAGGACTTGACAGCTCAAATATCAAGCCGTAAAATCCTAAGATAAAAAGTATGTAGGCAATGTTCGGGTCTGATAGAATGTGCAGGAAGTCCTCTCTTGGACTCAAAGGAATTTCCTCGATTTCCGCTTCTCTTGTGTTGAGCGTCACGTTTTCCGACGCCGTCTCGACCTCCCTGCCATCGAGCTGTCTCAGCAAGTCGGCATAATCCTCTGCTACTATGTCGGCGATGCCGTGGTCCAGAGCCTCCCTTGCGGTTATTGAGGTGCTGTTTGTTACAAAGCTTTCTGCTAATGTTGCATTCCTGCCCTTCTTCTGCGCAATGGATTTCATCGTTGCTGCGGCGTCGTTTGTCACCTTCTCTGATACTGCCTCCGCCTGTCCCATGCCTGCGGATACCGGGTGGGCAGCACCGGTGTTTGTGCCTGGTGCCATCGCCGCTATATGGCTCGATATGAGGATAAAGCTCCCTGCGGACGCTGCCCTGGCCCCGCTCGGATAGACGTATACGACTACCGGCACTTTCGAATTTAATATGTCTTTCATTATTTCCCTCATCGATGCGTCGAGCCCACCAGGGGTGTCCATCTGGATTATAACCGCTTCTGCACCTTCAGATTCTGCCTTCGTTATCCCCCTTTCAACATAATCGCTCATCACGGAGTCGATTATCCCATCGACCTTCAATACATAGACCCTGTCGCCAGCCGCATATGCGTTTGGTGCCAGCAGCAATAGCAGGATGCAGAGAAAGATTTTCATAAAAATACGTCCCCGACAAAACTATATAAGTGTTAATAATAATTTCTTTCGATGATAGACGCTATCTGGGTAGAGAAATACAGGCCCGATAAGGTGGAGGACATTGTCGGGCAGGACGCAATTGTCGGGAGGCTCAAGGGATATATCAAGACAAAAAGCATGCCAAACATGTTGTTTGCAGGGCCGCCGGGCACTGGAAAAACCAGCGCCGCACTTGCACTTGCCAAGGGGCTTTTCGGAGGAAAACTGAAGGGGAATTTTCTGGAGCTTAATGCAAGCGACGAGAGGGGAATAAACATCGTCCGCGGCAAAATCAAGGATTTTGCGAGAACCCAGGCGATAGGCGGTGATTTCAAGATCATATTTTTAGACGAGGCGGACGCCCTGACAAAGGAGGCCCAGAACGCGATGAGGCGTACGATGGAGAGGTACAGCAAAATCTGCAGGTTTATCCTTTCAGTCAATTATTCCGGCAAAGTCATTGAACCCATCCAGTCCAGGTGTGCCATATTCAGATTCAGACCGCTTAAAAACGAGAGCATAAAAAACAGGCTTTTGCATATAAAAAATAACGAAAAGCTGAAAATAAAGGAAGGCGGGATTGATGCGGTGCTCTATCTGTGCGAGGGAGACCTCAGGAAAGCGATTAACCTATTGCAGTCGGCATCTGCATATGGAAATATAACGGAAGAAGCCATATATCAGGTTGGCGGGATGGCAAGACCCGAGAAGATTAGAGAGATATTATCAGTTGCGATTGAAGGGGACTTCATGAAGGCGAGGGGCGTGCTACGCGAGCTCGTCATCACCTATGGAGTGAGCGGTGAGGATGTTGTAGTCCAGTTCCACAAGGAAGTCTTCAAACTGCAGATATCCAACGAAAACAAGGTAAAGCTCGCCGGTATCATAGGAGAATACGACTTCAGAATCAAGGAAGGCAGCAACGAACTGATTCAGCTCGAGTCCCTGCTGGCCCAGTTTGTGGGACTTGGCGAATAAACGTGGTGTTTTATGTTAAGAATAGGGATGCTTGGAATCGAAAAGCTGATAGAAGTCAGACGGTCTTCAGGACTCGTTGTCCTACTGCCCAGGATAGATGTCCTTCTGGACATACCCTCCGACGCAGAAATCGATGAACAGACAATAAAGGAGAATATCAATAGAATAATAAACGACGCCGTTGAGGGGGAGGTAACTGCAATTGAGGACTTGAGTGCGGATATAATAAAAGAACTCTCAAGTTTTGCAAAACGGGCGGAAGTGAGAATGGAGGCCGACTACGTTGTATACAGGGAGACCCCCGTTAGCAGGCAGCGGACACAGGCGACCTATAAAATCCTCACAAAGGCCTTAAGCGAAAATGGCCAGATAACGAAGATGGTCGGGGCCGAGGTTATCGGTATGGCATCCTGTCCATGCGCACAGGAGGGCCTCATCGAGCACGCCAGAGAAGAATTGAAATTTTCTAAAGAAGAGAAAGATGAGATATTAAATACCGTGCCAATTGCCAGTCACAACCAGCGCAACGTCGCAACGCTCTATATAGAAGTGCCAGAGGAGTACGATCTGGAGATAGAGGAACTTATAGAGCTGCTCGAGAACTCCATGAGCGCAAAAATCTATGATGTCTTAAAAAGAAAAGATGAGGTGCACGTGGTTCTGGAGAGCTATAAAAATCCGAACTTTGTAGAGGACATTGTAAGAAAGATACTGATGGAAGTTGTAAAGAAGTACAAGAACCTCCCGGATGAAAGTATGATATTTGTAAAAAGCGAGAGTTTTGAGAGCATACACCAGCATAATGCAATAGCAGAAAGGACTTCCTCGCTGAAAGAGCTCAGGAGCGAAGTGAATCTGGATTGACTCCTTTATTCACAGAGAGTCCTTGTCGTT
>JAZGIK010000020.1:0-2173 GCA_036482035.1 Hydrothermarchaeaceae archaeon (SeqCode)
GAGCCCACAAAAACCGATCCAAGCACTCCCCAGAGAAATGCCCAGATAACAGCTATCCAGAATAATACCAAGCCTACCTTTTGTTTAGTCATCTTACCTCCTTTTACTAAGTGTGTAATGCCTTGAAGCAAATATAACTTAACCCTTAATCTGTAAGCTTACTATAACCCAAATTCATAGGCGAAGAAAAATTCGCACAGAAATTAGTGTTTTTTTCATATTCGCTTCCCATTGAAAAGTCTTCATGGAATACAGCTGATATTGTGGCCAGGGTGAATTTACCACACACAAAACAGTAGGGTCAAATGAGAATTTAAAAAGGCGAGAATTATTCTATTAAAAAATTATGGGGATTTCCTTCTGATGCTTGCACCGAATCCCTTCCAATTCTCCTCAATTTCTTTAATTTGAATAGACAGCGTGTTATTGTGAGACTGCGGAAATGCAGAACGCTCCTCGATGATCCGAGAGGTTTTATGAACAAATCCTGAAGAAAAAGCTTCCATATATCTTTACCGTTTGACTTCAAATTTTTCCTGTGGTAAGGATTAGGACAAAATCAAACAATGAGTTCCCTAGTTGGAAAAAAACTCAAGCATTTTCAAATCGAGAAGTTACTCGGCGAGGGAGGAATGGGAGTTGTGTACCTTGGCCGGGATGTCCGCCTAGACAGGCCTGTAGCCGTAAAAGTCCTCAGGCCTGATATAACCGCAAACCGGGACCGTCAGCGCCGTTTCCTTCAGGAAGCTCGCTCCGCTGCCGCTGTTACTCACCCCGCGATAGCTCAGATCTATGACGTAGACGAAGCCGACGGAATGACATTCATTGCCATGGAATTCGTCGAGGGAAAAACTGTCAGCCAGTTAATCAGCAACCACGAACTTGATTTAGTCGGGGCAGTGGAAATTGCCCTCCATGTCGCCGAAGGCCTCAGCCGAGCCCACAAGGTCAATATCGTCCACAGAGATATTAAATCCGATAACATTATGCTCACCCGGGACGGTCACACCAAACTTCTCGACTTCGGCCTGGCAAAACTTCTGGATCCGCTACTGGCTAACGACCAGACGGAAACCTATAGGGATTTGACGAGGACAAAAACTCTACCAGAAACCCAGGCCGGCATGGTCTTGGGCACGGCCGCGTATATGAGCCCGGAGCAGGCCCGTGGCAAGCCAATCAGCCAGAGCAGCGACGTCTTCTCTCTTGGGATTGTCCTGTACGAAATGGTCGCCGGAGAGCCGCCGTTTAAAGGAGATACTCCGATCGATATCATGCATGCCATTGCCTATGAGGAGGCGCGCCCAGTAACGGTTATCCGTAAGAACCTTCCTCCCGAAATTCATAGGATACTTTTGCGCTGTTTGCGTAAGCGACCCGAGGACCGTTACCTTGACGCAGGAGCACTCGCTGCAGATTTAAAGAGACTGAAAAGGGAAATAGAGTCTGGCACTCAGCGCTCCATGCCTGTTGGCAGTACATTCCAGAGAATGATCGATTGGGTGAAATTCTCCTTGCCCTTTAGCTTCAAAGGGATTGCAGGCATGGCTGCGGTTTTGATACTGGCAGCAATGGTCATTTTTGCAAAGGTCGATTACTGGGCTTTAGGCGCTTTCGTGCTTCTCGCCCTTTTTGTCTACCGCTACATCCGAAACCGGAAGAGCCGGATGCTGAAAAAGTTTACGGCCAAAGTCTCTAAATTTCCTGAAGTTCTTGCTATCAGCCTGAAGGACGACCAGATTATTGTGATTGTGGATCAAGCCAAGGCAAAGCTGTATCTCAGGATTAACAGTCTCGTAGAAGCTGTGAACAAAAAACTGTATTTCGGCGCCCCGGTAAGGGCCGCGGTTCGGGATGACCTTTCGATCGAGGATTTCCAGCGTATTCTGAGAGAGCCCGGGATAGCGTATGTACGTGAGGATATTGTTTTAAAGCCAGAGCCTGACCAGGAGCCCAAATAATTCCAGGGGCACGACATTTCATTCACTGAAGACCGTCCTTCAACTATAAAGGTAAGCCTGGGAGGTTGCTGACCCTGTCCACTGCGTAATAATCAATGATAAAAGCGATGATGAAGGTTTGGGAAATGTCGCCTAATGTTAATATTTAGCGACATTTTCTAATTAATCCCAGGGGCCAAGATAAAGTGGAGTCCGCCTTAAAGAGGAGAAAT
>JAZGIK010000021.1:0-5614 GCA_036482035.1 Hydrothermarchaeaceae archaeon (SeqCode)
GTCGCAACACCGTTTCTTGGGAAGGACGCATTTCAGGAGACAGATCCTGTCGGAATTACAATGCCCGCAACCAAGCACAACTTTCAGTTAAGGACAGTCGAGGAGATACCAGAAGTTATTAAAAAGGCTTTCTTGATAGCGAGTACGGGAAGGCCCGGACCCGTTCTGATAGATATGCCAAAGGACATCCAGGAGAAAGAAGGGAACATCAAGTTTCCTAAGGCCGTCGATCTGCCTGGATATAAACCAACTTTAGAGGCCAATCCAAAACAGATAAAAAAGGCGGTTGACATGCTTCTGGAGGCCGAGCGACCCATGATACTGGCAGGAGGAGGCGTCATAATCGCAAATGCAGAAAAAGAGCTTTTAAAGCTCTCAGAAATATTCATGGCACCGGTTGCAACATCCCTTATGGGAAAGGGAGCATTTCCTGAATCTCACCCCTTAGCTTTGGGCATGATAGGAATGCACGGCAGAAAGGCAGGGAATTATGCTATAAATGATGCAGATATAATCTTTGCAATCGGTTGCAGGTTCTCTGACAGGACCACGGCAATGGTAAGCTGCTTTGCTCCCGCGGCCAAAATAATTCACGCGGATATTGACCCGGCGGAAATAGGCAAGAACGTCCCGGCTCACATTCCCATCGTAGGAGATGCAAAATACGTCCTAAGAGACATGTTAAAACTCCTAAAAACCGGAGCTAGGAAGGGCAAAAAAAATCAGTGGACGAAAAAGATTGCAGAGTACAAAAAGGAATTTTCACCAAAGATGGATTACAATGACGTGCCACTAAAGCCACAGATGGTCATAAAAGAGATAATGACCGTGCTGTCTGAGGACGACATAGTTGTGACTGAAGTCGGACAGTGCCAGATGTGGGCGGCCCACTATCTTGGAAGGACAAAACCCAAGACATTCATATCGTCTGGAGGCCTTGGGACCATGGGCTTTGGATTTCCGGCAGCTATGGGTGCAAAGGTGGCAAAGCCGGAAAGGAACGTCATAGACATTGCCGGCGATGGAAGCTTTCTCATGAACTCGCAGGAACTGGCGACTGTCGTAGAGGAGGACATACCTGTAGTAGTTGGCGTACTGAATAACCGGTATTTGGGCATGGTCAGGCAGTGGCAGGAGCTTTTCTATGACGGAAGGTACTCAGGAGTCGATTTAGGGAATTCACCAGACTTCGTAAAACTTGCGGAGGCATACGGAGCAGAGGGCATTAGAGCCGAAAAACCAAAGGAGATAGCCCCTGCTGTAAAGGAGGCATTCAAGTCAGGAAAACCGACAGTAATAGATTTCACGATCAATCACGAGGAGAACATATTTCCAATGGTCCCACCTGGCAAATGCCTGAAGGACATCTTAGAGTGATAAAATGACAGACGCAGACGAAGCCCACGTTCTGGTCGCACTGGTTGAAGACAGGCCAGGAGTCCTGCAGAGGGTATCCGGGCTATTTCGGAAGAGGAATTTTAACATAGACAGCATCACAGTCGGCCATTCGGAAAAGGAGGGAATCTCCCGGATTACAGTGACGGTTGCAGGTGACGAGAGGATACTTGAACAGGTGACAAAACAGCTAAACAAGTTAATCGAGGTTATAAAGATAACAAAACTGGACAGCGAAAATTCGGTTATGCGCGAGCTTACCCTCATAAAAATAAAGGTGAAAAACGAAGCGGCCAGGGCAGATATAGTCCAGTACACAAATATATTCAGGGGCAGGATAGTAGACGTCAGAAAGGATTCGATGATTGTAGAAATAACAGGAGACGGCGCAAAGGTAGACGCATTCATTGAGCTAGTCGGGTCATTTGGCATTATGGAGCTTGCAAAGACCGGAGTCACCGCCATGGCCAGAGGACCGAAGTAATTGCAATGACAATATATTACGACGACGATACTAGTTTAGAGCCTTTGGAAGGCAAGACAATAGCCGTCATAGGCTACGGCATTCAGGGCAGTGCCCAGTCAAACAATATGAGGGATTCAGGACTTGACGTGATTTTGGGATTGAGGAAAGATGGTCCCTCCTGGAAAAATGCAGAAAACGACGGATTTGAAGTATTTGAGATAGACGAGGCTGCAAAAAGGGCAGACATTGTGCACATGCTCATACCGGATGAGAAGCAGGCCGCAGTGTACAGCAAATTCATCCATGATAATCTCGAAGATGGAAACGCTTTGGGCTTCTCCCACGGATTCAACATCCGGTTTGGCCAGATATTGCCGCCTGAAAATATCGACGTGATAATGATGGCTCCAAAGGGCCCGGGAGCCATGGTAAGGCGAGAGTATCTCGCAGGCTCTGGAGTTCCTGCATTGATAGCGGTTGAGCAGGATTACACTGGTGCGGCCAAGGAGAGGGCCCTTGCCATGGCAAAGGCATGCGGCGCAACGAGGGTCGGGGTCCTTGAAACGACGTTCAAGGAGGAAACAGAGACAGACCTGTTCGGCGAGCAGGTGGATTTGTGCGGCGGTTCTGCAGAGCTTGTAAAGGCCGCGTTCGAGACGCTTGTAGAGGCAGGATACCACCCAGAGATCGCTTACTTTGAGTGTCTTCACGAGTTAAAGCTAATCGTTGACCTATATTACAAGGGCGGCATCGAGGGCATGTGGAAGAATGTCTCGAATACCGCGGAATACGGCGGCCGGACGAGAGGACCGGGAATTATAACCCCTGACACCAAGGCTACAATGAAGGAAATACTCAAAGACATTCAAGACGACAAATTTGCGGAAGAATGGGTCAATGAAAACAAAAAAGGGACCCCACTTCTAAACAGCCTTAGAGAGGAAGGAAAAGAACACCAGATAGAGGAAGTCGGAAAAAGGCTGAGACAAATGATGAAGCTATGAAAGGCCTGCTTTTGGATGCGGACTATGAAACGCGGGACGAAAAGGCCGTTATAAGGCTATTTTTAAAAGGGGAGAAAGAGAATTTTGTTGCGATTGACGATTTTTCGCCCTACTTCTATGTGCTGCCAACAGCAGAAGACACACAAGCACTGGCAGACGAAATCAAGACAACAGGAAAAGAGGCCGTAAAAAACATTGAAGCGGTGGACAAAAGGCTTTTTGGAAAACCGGTAAGAGTACTAAAGGTTGTGGTTGGACACCCCCAAGATGTCCCGAAAATACGCGACAGCATTAGAAACATACCAGGCGTGGATGACATTTTCGAACATAACATCCTGTTTGCGAGCAGGTATCTTATCGACAAAAAGATTGCTCCTATGACATGGCTTGACATTGAAGGTAAAAAGGTGAGTGGAGAGGCCATTTCAAAGAAGATAACACCCATCGAAGGCGACTTTTTGCCCAAAGTCATGGCCTTTGACATAGAGACCTACAATCCAGTGGGAGCGCCCAGAGAGCAAGAGGACCCGATAATTATGATAAGCCTCGCAACAAATACAGGCCTCAAGAAAGTGCTGACATGGAAGAAGCCGACAGGAGATTTTGAGTATGTGGAGGTGCTGGAAGACGAAAAGGCTGTTCTTTTGAGATTTAGCGAGATTGTGAACTCCGAGGACCCTGACATCCTCGTTGGCTATAACACCGACAACTTCGACTTTCCATACATCGTCGAAAGGCAAAAAAAGCTGGATATAAAACTGCCGCTTGGCAGGGACGGCACCGGCGTCAAGATGGACAAAAGAGGAGGGCTCGCAGAGGCCAGGCTGAAGGGCAGGGTGCATATGGACCTATATAGGATAATACGCAGGTCAGTGAAGCTCAACAGTTACGTACTCGAAAATGTGGTATTCGAAGTACTCGGCAAAAAAAAGGAGAAGCTCTCCGCAGAACTCCTCTGGAAATACTGGGACGAGGGAGGGAAAGATTTAGACAAAGTCATCGTATACTCAATGGAAGACGCAGAATCCACCCTTGAGCTTAGCGAGGAATTTTTACCCTTTTATTTTGAGTTGACAAGACTTGTGGGCCAGCACCCGCACATGGTATCAAGGATGACTGCTGGCCAGCTCGTCGAGTGGCTCCTGATGAGGGAATCAACGAATAGAAATGAGTTGATTCCCAATAGGGCAGGAGGCGCTGAGTTTGCAAAGAGGAGAGCAGAGACATACACCGGCGGATACGTAAAAGAGCCAAAAAAGGGGCTCTCCGAGGACATCGCCGTGTTTGATTTCCGAAGCCTCTATCCAAGCATTATCATTACGCACAACATTGATCCTTCTACGTTTGAGAGGGGCGGCAAAAGCGAGGTCCCGGGAACAGATTATTCTTTTTCAAAGGAGAAGGGTTTCATCCCGGCAATACTTGAGAACATAATAGATCGCAGAATGGACATAAAACGCGAGATGAAGGCCGAAAAAGACGGGGTGAAAAAGAAAATCCTCGACGCAGAGCAGCAGGCCCTAAAAATCTTGGCCAACAGCTTCTACGGATACATGGCTTACCCGAGAGCGAGGTGGTACAAAAACGAGTGCGCAGAGAGCGTGGCGGCACTGGCAAGAATGTACATACAAGAGGTCATGTCAGTTGCAGAGGAGAAGTTCGGGTTCGAGGTTATTTATGGAGATACAGATTCTTTGTTTATAGTTGCTCCGGGAAAAAAGGACAAAATTAATGAATTTTTAAAACACATAAATGATACGCTCCCGGGAATTTTGGAGCTGGAATATGAGGGCTTTTACAAAAGAGGAATATTTGTAACAAAGAAGAGATATGCGCTCATCGGAGAGGACGACAAGATAACCATTAAAGGTCTGGAATTCGTAAGGCGCGACTGGACACCGCTTACAAGGACAACTCAAAGAGAGGTTCTGGAGGTACTTTTAAAAGAGGCGTCTCCAGAGAAGGCCACCGAAATCGTAAGGAAAGTAATTGAGAGGGTGAAAAAAAGGGAGGTGTCACTTGCGGATTTAACCCTTTACACACAACTTACAAAAAGCATAAGCAGCTACAAAAATATAGGGCCGCATGTCGTTGTAGCAAAAAAGCTCATTGAGAAGGGCAGGAATGTCTCTCCCGGCATGGTCATCGGATATGTGATTGTAAAGGGCCCCTCAAAAATGATTTCAAAAAGGGCAGAACCGGTGGAATTTGCCTCAATCGAGGATTACGACCCGGAATATTATATAGAAAACCAGATTTTGCCAGCGGTCATCAGAATCTTTGAGGCGATGGGCTATTCGAAAGAAGATTTAAAAGATGGGATAAAGCAGGAAAGCATAGAGAAGTGGTTCAAATGATAAAGGCGATATTCTTCGATATAGACAACACCCTTTACGACAGCACAAAACTTACGACGATGGCCAGGCAAAATTCGATCAGGGCCATGATTGACTCCGGGCTTCCTGTAAAGGATGAGGACAGGCTCTATGACCTGCTTGAGGAGATAATAAAAAAATACGGCTCGAATTATGGTAAACATTATGACAGGCTTTTAGAAGAACTGGGCCTCGGGACTGACCCGAAAATTATAGCTGCTGGCGTGGTCGCATACGAACACACCAAAGAGGGGTATCTCGTGCCGTTTCCAGGCGTGATACCGACGCTTTTGACGCTGAAAGAGAGATATAGGCTTGGAATGATATCAAACGGGCTGGCTGTAAAGCAGTGGGAAAAGCTCATCGGACTTGGC
>JAZGIK010000022.1:0-2336 GCA_036482035.1 Hydrothermarchaeaceae archaeon (SeqCode)
GGCGCATTCGCAGATAAGGAATTTTTGGAAAATGTCGAGAAAACCGCAAAGGAGAATGGTGTGAAAGTGTACTTGCCGTCTGGCGCAGTCGGCGGGCTGGATGCCTTAAAATCCGCGGCCATGGCAGAATTATCCGATGCGTTCATTGTGACGACAAAGCCCCCGAAGTCACTTCGAGGGAACCAGTACCTCATCGATAAGGGCATCGACGTTGACAGAATAACAGAAAAGCAGATTCTATACGAGGGCAGCGCTGCAGACGCGATAGAGAAATTCCCTTTCAACGTCAATACTGCAGTCACAGTGGGGCTCTGTGGACTTGGTCCCGGGAAGACAAAGGTCACCATTGTCTGTGACCCGGGCATCGACAAAAATGTGCACGAGATTCACGCAAAGGGAGATTTTGGAGAGTTTAGATTCAGGATTGAAAACCTCCCTTCTCCGAAAAATCCCAGGACAAGCTACATTGCAGCCCTTTCGGCCATCACTACTTTGAAGAGGATAACTTCGCATATAGAGGTGGGAACGTAAAAAACCATGGAAAATGCAGATTTTATAGCAGAGCAGAAGAAGGACTGCATTGTGCTGGCTCACAACTATCAGGTACCCCAAATTCAGGATGTCGCAGATTTCATCGGCGATTCTCTCGCCCTCTGCCAGGCAGCAAGCAGGGTCGACAAACCATATATCCTGTTTTGCGGCGTGGACTTCATGGCCGAGTCCGCGGTCATGTTGAATCCAGATAAGACCGTGCTGCTGCCCAGCTTCAAGGCCCGGTGCCCGATGGCAGCGATGCTGCCTGCGGAAAAGGTAAGAGAAGCGAAAAGAGAGCATCCGGACGCTGCGGTCGTCCTGTATATAAACACATGGGCAGAAGCCAGGGCCGAGTCAGACGTCACGTGCACATCCGCAAACGCGGTTAAAGTAGTCAATGCGCTCGAGGAGAAGAAAATTCTGTTTGGACCCGACGTAAATCTCGCCTGGCACGTTTCGAGAAAGCTGCCTGAAAAGGAGATAATACCCATACCAGAGAAGGGGCACTGCAGAGTGCATATCATGTTTAAAAAAGAGCACATACTGCAGGAGAAGGAGAAGCACCCCGACGCGGAGGTATTGGTTCATCCGGAATGCATCCCTGAGGCGCAGATGCTCGCAGATCACATATGCAGCACAGATCAGATGGCAAAACGCGCCAAAGAATCAAACGCTAAAGAATTTATAATCGCTACCGAGACTGGCCTGCTCTATAAGCTTGGAAAAGAAAATCCAGACAAACGATTTTATCCGGCATTGGAGAAGGCTGTGTGCAGGAACATGAAGATGATTACACCTGAAGATTTCTTGGAAGAACTAAAAGAGCGAAAGAATGTGGTGAGAGTGGACGAAAAAGTAGCAGAAAAGGCAAGGGCATCCCTCGAGAGGATGTTAGAGCTGTCTAAATGATTAAAATGGACGTAATTGGCATAGGCGCATTGAATTATGACCGGCTGTATATGGTAAACAAAATAGCAGGCGGTGGAGAGGAAGAAAGGGCGCATTCAGTAGTGGAGGCCCCGGGCGGATCCGCTGCGAACACCATAGCAGGCCTTTCGAGGCTCGGCGTTCGCACGGGATTCATAGGCACAGTAGGCAGTGACAGAAAGGGCGACTTCATTTTAGATGACTTGAAAAAGGAGGGCATGGATACATCATGTGTCAAAAGAGCAAAAGGCGCAACCGGCACAATAATCGGCTTCGTGGACAGAAAGGGCGAGCGAGCGTTATATGCATATCCTGGTGTCAATGACACTTTGGAGACAACCAAAAAACATGTGAGGTACGCACGAAGTGCCAGATATCTGCACCTTTCGTCCTTTGTCGGAGACAGGTCCCTCAGGGCCCAGAAGAGGCTTATAAAAGAGGCAAAAGGCCCGCGGATAAGTTTTGCGCCGGGAATGCTGTACACAAAAAGATTTCGCAGCATTAAATCCATCATAAAAAAGAGTTCTGTTATTTTTTTAAATATAGAAGAAACAAAGTTGCTCACGGGCAGTGATTATCGGGACGGCGCGGCCGAACTCATAGGAGTGGGTGCAGAGATAGTTGCAATAACTCTCGGGAAGAAAGGATGCTACGTGGCGAGTGAGGGCGAATCCCATCTTGTCAAAGCGTATCCGGCCAGAGCAGTCGATACGACCGGAGCAGGGGACGCGTTTGCTGCCGGATTTTTATACGGCCTTCTGGAGGGCAGGAGCACAGAGCTCTGCGCAAAAATGGGCAACTGGACGGCGTCTAGGTGTATTGCCAGAGCTGGTGCGAGGGATGGGCTGCCGTATAGTAAAGACATGAAGAAACAG
>JAZGIK010000023.1:0-17539 GCA_036482035.1 Hydrothermarchaeaceae archaeon (SeqCode)
ACGTCGTAAGGTGACAGGTCGCGCAGATCGATGTCATATATATCCCTGTACCGCTTGAGTTCGCTATCACCCCTGTTTCTGACATCTTCAAGGGCATCCATATAATCCTTGCCCTCTCTGGTGCTCACTCTCCTTGCACGGGTCTCGAGAGGTGCCTTAAGCCAGACCTTTAAATCTGCATCGATAAGCCAGCCGCTGAGGCGCCCATCGATGACCACATTCTCGGCCTTTTTTGCAAGCTCAACCTGCCGTTTGTCCAGCTCTCTGTCAAATTCATGGTTTTCTTCTGCAAGCTTTGAAAATTCCTCAAGGGTGATGCCCTTCTCACTTGCCATTTCCCTGAAGACCACACCTGCCGATATATGGCTAAAGCCGAATTTTTCAGCTATCGCTTTTGATATGGTGGTCTTTCCGCTGCCTATGGGCCCTCCAATGGCGATTATCATCTTTACGTGACTTGCTCGGTCACTCTAGGACTTTCAGGATGTTCTGGAATATCTCGTCGATGCCACCCTGGCCATTGACATCCTTGACTTTGCCTGTTTCTTTGTAGTAGTCGATCAGGGGGGCAGTGTTCTCACTGTAGGTCTCTACCCTTTTCGTGACGGTTTCCTCGTTGTCGTCGGACCGCTGGTACAGCTCTCCACCGCAGGCATCGCAGACACCCTCCTGTTTCGGGGGATTGAAAACCATGTGATACATGGCATTGCAGTTCTTGCATGTCCTGCGGCCTGTGAGTCTATCTACAAGGATGGAAGTATCCACGTCGACATTCACTACGGCATCGATGTCTGTAATCTCTTTCAGTTTATCTGCCTGGGCTACGGTCCTGGGAAATCCGTCCAGTATAAAGCCGCTTTGGCAGTCGTCCTCCTTGAGCCGCTCCTCTATTAGCCCTATGACAACCTCGTCCGGGACAAGCTTGCCTGCTGTCATGTATTCGTTGGCCTGCTTGCCGAGGTCAGTTCCGTCGGCCACGGCAGCCCTCAGAAGGTCCCCGGTAGAAATCTGGGGTATACTGTAGTGGTCAACCAGTTTCAAGGCCTGGGTGCCCTTCCCTGCGCCAGGGGCGCCTAAAAGTATCAGTTTCATCTGTTCACCTCCAAAATACCTGACTGTCATGAGTCAAGATAATATAAAAAAGTTTCTTACATAATGTCCATTTTTAGTGCCTTTCTCATAAGAGACGATGCCGGAAAAGAGCACAGGATATACCAGCCCAGCCAGCCCAGCTTCGCGCCGAAATACGGCATAACGAAGGGGAGCATGACAAGATAGCCCTGAACCTCTATGAAGTTCTGCAAATCGGGATAGTGCCTGAGCCACCCGAATATGATGATGATTGGAAGCATTGTATAGAGCATCGGCTTCATAGAATTGGTCATCATTTTGCTCTGCAGTCCCATCATCTCTTTTGATATTTTGTTTACCTGCTTTGTGTCGTTTTTCTTTTGCGCTACCTTTATCCGTTCCTGATATTTGGTCAGCTTTTCTTTAAGCCTTTTCATCTCTTTCTGGTCCATTACCTTGGCAGTTATAACCATGATAATGGCTGATATTAATACGGACATGGAACATACTCCAAACAGCGCATTGAAGTTATCATCAGCCGTAAGATGGAAGACCAGACCAAATACAGAGTCAAGGGGTGTATACATCGACAATTCTATATCACCTAGCACTATCTCAAAATGGTGGTATTTAAGTATATTGCACAGTTATATATCAGTGGAGATGCTATCGCAGTACATGAAGCAAGAAACCATCGGAATTTTGCTAATTATTCTCGGTGTTCTCGCCTGGCCGGTAGGGCTGTATGCAGGCTTCGAGCCAGTGCCGAATATACTCGTTCCCCACCTGTGCCTCGTGCTCCCTGGCGTGTACCTCCGTGGGAGCAAGATTTTGAAGAGGGTGAAGGGTAACGATTAGAGCCCTATATCCCCCATAATCTTTCTGAGCATTGGATTGATCTCGAAGAGCTGCTCTTTTGCCATCTCCTCGTACATTCTGTAGACGATTCCAACAGATAGAAGCACTCCAGTTCCACCGCCCAGCGCGCCCGTCAGGTCACCAAATGCTGCCAGTATCCCTACGGCGGCCCCTCCAAGTACGGTGACAGCAGGAATGTACCTATCCAGCACCTTCTCGATTATCCTGATATCTCCCCTGAACCCCGGGATTTTCATACCGCCCTGCTGCAGCTGCTTTGCAACGGTCTTCGAGTCCATGCCCGCTGTTTCAACCCAGAATTTCGAGAACAATATAGCGAGGGTTATCAGCACAACAACGTAGATAAACGCCACAAGCGGGTTGAAGTCAGGACTGTATATTGGGTTTGGCCTTTGCATATAATAGGCAACACCGTTTATCGGCTGATTGCCTGCAAACTCTCCCAGGATGGGATACCCGGCTCTTACAAGCATGCTGGCCCAGAGCTGGACATTTGCCATCAGGATGCTGGCGAATATAATCGGAATGACACTGGCATATATGAACTTAATAGGATATCGTCCTTTCGAACCACGGAATTTACCATATGACAGGGGTATCTCCACCCTCACAGACTCTACATATACGACAGCAGCAAATATGATGAGTGTGCCGAGAATCGGCCAGAGCAGGTCGAATCTTGTCTGGTTGTGCATTATAAAATAGATAAAGGCAGGGATTCTGCCCGCAGGCACAAGCGCACCCTGTACTGCGGGGAGCGGATTGAACGCACCTATAATTATAGTGGAGCAGACTCCGGCAACAATGAAAAGTCCAATACCGCTGCCGAATCCCCACTTGGATACAACTTCATCCATGTATATAATTAAAATGCCGCCCAATGTCAGCTGGGCAATTATCAGCATTTGCAGGTTTGGGTCGCTATTCAGCGCCGGTAGAGCGCCCATTAGCACCATGACTACGGCCTCGAAGATAGTAAAACCTATCGCGAGAACTTTTTGCGTCCCCATGAATATTCGCCTGTCCCGCGGTTCGCTCAAGTTCAGATCAATCAATTTCCCGCCGACAAGTATCTGTAATATAATGGAAGCCGTCACGATTGGCCCGATACCAAGAGATATCACAGATCCGAATCCCCCTGCGATTATTGCCCTCATGTTCTCGAATATGTCCACGGCCTGTGGGTCCATCCCATAAAGTGCCGTCTCTTTCAAAAAGAAGTACGCGAGTAGGATGAAACCTGTCCATTTCATCCTCTCTTTAAAGGACAGGGCGTATCGGGGTTTTTGTATCTCAGGCAACCTAGTAAGAATGTGCTCAAACTGGTGCAAAAAGCCCATTTACACAGCTCACTCCGTATTTATTGTAATTGCCTCCCCTCCAGAAGCCTCAATCTTCTTCACAGCAGACTTTGAAAAACTATAAGCCTTGACGATTAGCGGTTTTGACGCCTTCCCGCAGCCCAAAACCTTCTCGCAGTTCAGCTTTGTCACGTCTATTGAAATCCGTCCCTTTACTTTTTCAGCTATACCCTCTTTCAGAAGCCTTCCGATATGTTCGTCGATATCTCCTATGTTAATCGAACCATAGGTATTCTTCGTGGCCTGCGGGAGATCGAAACCTCTTCTGCCAAAGTGATTCGGAGCATATTTTATAATCCATGTCCACTTTCCCTTATGTGTGCCAGCCATTCCCCTACCTCCTCTATTTCCTGCACCTCTATTCTTATTGTGGTGGCCACCTCCACAACTTCTCGTTCCCCGCATCTTCCTAATCTTTCTGTTCTTTGTTGCCATTTTTATCGCATCCTGTAAAGCAGGTCTTTCATGTTATCCCTTCTGCCCAGCGCTCCTCCTTCAACGAAAGACCTTTTTATGCCGCCATGGCCTTTTCTCGGCGGATGAAGCCTGAAAAACGGCTTTAATTTGGAGATGTCATCCAGTTCTGCTTCAAAATTTATGAATGATTTGACAAAGCTGTCTATAGATTTGAACTTTGTATTTTCTTTTATATAGGCGTCGGTGAGCCGCTTGCCCCCTGCAAGCTCTCCCCGCTTCTTTAGAATCAATGCAATTTCATCCTCACTAACATATCCCCATGTAACGTAGTCTTTGACCTTCTTTAGAGTGCCATTATACGAGTCCCTGTCATCAATTATGGCGCAGTAGTTGACCCTTGAAAGCCTCAGCATTCTGAGCGCATCTTCTATTCTTCTGTTTGTGCTGACCTGTCCGCGCACCCTGACAACTGCTATTCGTTTCATTCCGATTGTACCTCTTGTTTTGCTTCTACTTTTCCTGCTACTATGCCGCAAGATTCTACTTGTGTCTTGTTTACCTTAATCGTCGAAGTATTCTTGAGTGCATTGAACGTAGCGTTCGCAGTGTTTATCGTTGTTTTAGTCTGTCCGCGGGCCTCTGACCATATGTCCGCGATGCCTACAAGTGATAGGATTTTTTTTGATATTTTACCGGCTGCAAGTCCTATGCCCTTTGGAGCGGGCAGCAGTGTTATTCTCACGCTCCCTGTAGCGCCTTTGGTTTTAAATGGAATGCTGTGAGGCGTGCTGCAGCCACACTCCCAACTGCCACAGCCCCTGCTGACTTCGATCATATTTAATTTAGCGTCCTTGATTCCTTTTCTTATTGCAGGCCCGACTTCCTTTGCTGTCCCTTTACCGAGGCCCACATAACCGTTATTATTGCCCACCGCGATTGTAGCTCTGAACCGTACCCTCCTGCCAGATTTGTGCATCCTTTGAACGATGTTTATGTCTAAGACCTCCTCGACTGTATCCGGAAGCAAGACATCAATGATTTCATGTTCCATAAGCGGCAGTCCGGATTTGAACATCTCTTCAATACTCGATATTTTGCCCTCTTTCACCATTTTGCCGAGCATCGTCTTAGGGGTCCAAGTTTCGATATCTTCCGTCATCATTCAGCCTCCTTTTACCTTCGAAACCACCGCATCAAAGTGTTTTGGCAGCTCTGTTGGGTCCAGCCCCTTTTCGATGTATTTTGAGAACCTCTTTTTTTTGTCTTTTATCGATTCAGCATA
This sequence comes from Hydrothermarchaeaceae archaeon (SeqCode), assembly GCA_036482035.1. Lineage (GTDB taxonomy): Archaea > Hydrothermarchaeota > Hydrothermarchaeia > Hydrothermarchaeales > Hydrothermarchaeaceae > JAHJSX01. The sequence continues at coordinate 5,011 of JAZGIK010000023.1, forward strand.
GCTTGCTACGTGCTCACCCCTTATGCGCTTCTCGTTAGGCAGAATCTTGTCTTTGTAAGGGATCTCCAAGCCAGAATCCAGAACCCCTTTAAGAGCAGCGAAAACCTTCGAGCTTCCGAGTGAAAGTCCGGTATCCAGTACGGCATCTTTTGTGCCTTTCTTTCTGGCTTTTGTGCCGCAGAGAAGGCCCGTCAGGTACGCTGCAGATGTGTTGGATGTGCTGCCTTTCCAGTTATAGGTCTTCAATTCGTTGGAATGCGCTGAGGCAATTACCTTGTCGCCTTCCGGATCATAATCGATTATTTGTACTATAGTGTGCCGGGATGTCCTCCTGATAATGACCCTGGGCTTTCCTGAAAGTAAGAGCTTTAGCCTTTTTTTATAGTCTGTTTTACGTTCCCTTCTCCTTCTAGGTGCGACTCTGTATCTTGATCCTGTGGCCATTTATTTTTTCTCCTTTACAATCTTCTTTTCAGGTTTCTCTGGTGCTGTTTTCTTGGGTTTAACAACTTCTTTGGTTTTAGGCGCCTTCTTCGGAGCCTCCCTTACCGGTTTTTTTTCTTTTATAAGCTTCTTGTCTTTGATGTACATATTGATATGGGCCTTGCTTTTGAACATGCCCCCCTTGGACATGCTGTATAGTTTCCTGTAGGTAGGACTGTCAATCTCTTTTGAGTCTCTCAATTCGACAAGCGTTTTTCTTATTGGCCTTATCGTTGAAATCCATCTCCGCTTTTTCGGGAATCTTGCGCCCTTTGCGCCTTTTCTGGTTCCGTGTCCGCTTCTCCTGCCCTTCGCCCTTTGGGCCATTCTGAAATTTGCCCTGCCCCTGCTCGTGCCTTTTTTCTGTTTTGCCTGGATGACCTTGTCATGTACGAGCCCCCTTATATCGGCTCTGGTCACGGCTTCTTCAATGTCTCCGAGTCCTTCGGGGTCAAACCATACTCTACCCTTTCCTGCCTTCAAAATCGATGCGGCCATTCTGCGCTTTGTGGACAGGTTCATTATTTCGCCTCGTCTGCTTCTTCTTCACTTTTGGCCCTTTTTGGAGAGCCAGGGTTTAGAACTTTTAGCTTCAATTTCTTGGCCTTTTCCAGTATGAGCTGGCGTTTTCTGCCTCCAACCGTTCCAGAAATTCTCACGGCCTGTGAATCTCTGTCAAGGTTTTCAATTTCAGATGCATTTGAAACCAGCGCTTCCCTGTATCCTGACGGGTGGAGTCCGCGGGTCTCCTTCTTATAGCCTATAAGCGGGCGCGGCAGTTTTCCACCGACGTACTTTCTCACCTTATTATGCTTGCCTCTCGGCCTTCTCCACTTCTCGCCGAGTTTTTTATATCTGAAGTATTCGAGCCGCCGGAATTTCATATTTCGACACCATTCCTTTCAACGAGATATATGCCGTCCTGAAAGACCCTGCGATCTCTATTTTTTACCTTCGTCGCCTGTTCCATATTTGCGGCGGTCTGGCCTACTTCCTCGATGTTGATTCCTGTTATCGTTATTTCCGTTCCCTTAACTTTGACCTCACAGTTCCCTACTACCTGCGTCTTTCGCGGAATCTTTTCGCCTAGATAGTTTTCTACTGATATTCTGCCCTGTTCGACCTTTACACTCATCGGAAAGTGGGAGTATATAACTTTCATTTTGTATTCAAAGCCCTCCTTCACCCCCTGCATCATGTTTTTCGTGTGGGATGCGTAGGTGCCCAACACTGCCCACTGGCGTTTTTTGGGGTTTTTTGCACCTATTACAATCTCACCGTTGTCCTTTTTTATGACGATTCCCGGATACTTCATGGTCTTTCTTATCTCGCCTTTTGGTCCCTTGACTACCATGGTGCTTCCATCGAAGGATGCTTCGACATCTTCAGGAATTGAAACTCTCTTTTCGGTCATTGCCATGATGATACCTCAGTACACATATGCAAGGAGTTTTCCACCGGTTCCCTTCTCTATTGCGGTCTTGTGGTCCATTACTCCCAGAGGGGTTGTCAGTATAAGAATTCCGAATCCTGCTGCTGGCAGAAATCTCTTTTCGAACTTTTCGAACTCCGTCTTTTTTAGATTATATCTGGGCCTTATAATACCGCAGTCGTTCATCTTCCCCAGAAGTTGTATCTTGAACTTTCCAGACCTGCCGTCTTCAACGAATTCGAATTCTCCTATGTACCCGTATTCGCTCATGACGCCCAGCACTTTGCCAATGAGCTTTGAGGCAGGTTTTACAACACACTGTAAATTACCCACTCTTTCTGCATTCTTGAGACCTGACAGTGCATCCGATAATGGGTCCATGAGCATATCAATCACACCTATTCATACTTCTTGAATCCAAGTTCCACTGCAACCTCTCTGAAACAGTGCCTGCAGATGTCAATGTGGTAACGCCTGATTATTGGCCCATATGAGCCGCACCTTCTGCATTTTCTTGTTCCCTTGCCGACCTTTCTGCCTTCCACAACTATCCCTCTACGATTATTCCGTATTTTGATTTTAGAAATTCTATTGAGTCTTCCCGCTTTAACAGATGCTTCGGGGATGGCTTTGCACTGCGGGGATTCCTCCGTTTTATGCTGTATCCAGGACGTTCTATAGTGAGACAGACGTCCATGCCAAATATGCCTACCTTGGGGTCATATTTTTCCCCAGGAATGTCTATATGCTCCTTTATGCCAAAGGAAACGTTGCCGAACTCGTCGAACCTTGATGTCTCGAGTTTTTTATCAATGGCTCCAAATGCCTTTTCAAGGAATTTACCTGCCGCGTCATTTCTGAGTGTCACCACGCATGCTATAGGGAGTCCCTTCCGTATGCCAAAGTTTGGTTCAGTGACCTTTGCAAAGGTCCTTTTGGGCTTCCGCCCTGTCAGGTTTTCTAAAAGGGTCTCGGCATTTGCAAGGCGCTCGCCGCCCTCGCCGATGCCCATATTTACCGTGACTTTTGATATCTTCGGGACTCTCATTGGGTTCACTTTACTTTGCCACCTCTGGTATGATGGATTCTTTTTCACCGATTACAAAAACATAATCTTCTATAGACCGGAATTTCTTTCTGTCTGCACTTAATGAAACAACGTTTGGCTGGGGACTGTTCAGTGTCCTGATGTCATCAATCTTGGCCACACTTGCCCTATGCGACCCTCCCGTTATAAGTGCTATATTACCCTTTTTGTAAGGAACATGACCTGAAATCTTTCCTGTTTTCAGGTCAATGAGCAGGGTGTCTCTCGTCTTGTAAACGTCCTCCTTAGGAGACTTCGGATTTTTAACCTTCACGAATATATTCTTCCCATCATGGAGATTCAGCTGAACATTTCCACCATTTACAACGGTCTTGCCTGTTATCTTACAAAGTTTAGTGTTGGTGTTCTTCTTGGAGAGCTTTTTTAGTACAAGATTGCCTTTTTCATCTAGGAGCACAATCATTCTCATCTTGGCTTCCGGAATCTCTATTACGTCCATAAGCCCTACTGGAAATCGGTAATCAGTCCTTACCTTTTTGTCGACCAGTATATTGCCCTCATTTATGATTCGTTTGGCCTCTCTCGCGTTTTCTGCAAGGTCAAGATAGTCCCTTACAACGAGCAGGAGGGGGAGAGATTCAGCAAGCCCGTGCGGTCCTGACCTTGGCTTCACTACCCATACGTTTCTCTTTCTAGGTATCTTCCATGACTTTGGTGCATTGAGCCTCTTTAGATGTTTTCCCATTTCCTACTCCTACCGTTCGAGTATCTTCCTGCGTCTTTCATCCTTTAGGTCGAGTTTTATAATCATTAGATTCGAGGGGTGGATTGGATAGAAGCGTTCCATACCGCTCGCCTTTTTTTTAGTAGCACCGGAGACGTAAACACGTACATTTTTTAGGCTTATCTTCTCCACCGTGTTTTCGTGGTCCTTGAATTCTCCTCTCATAATCTTGACCTTATCTCCTTTTCTTACTCCTGCAGACCTCTTTCCATATTCTTCTCTCAACTCGTCTGAGAGGTTTGCCCTCAAAAGCTTCTGCTTCTTGTGAAGCCGCGCCTTGTAAAGCGCTTTCCTTTGTTTTCCCGGCTTTTTGCTCGTGCCCATAAGAATCACACTATTATACTCGCCATACTGGCAAGTTTTGACCATCTCTCTGCGGCCTCTTTTGCAATAGGGCCTTTTATATCGGAACCTTTTGGTTCTCCGTCCTCGCTGGTGATCACGATGGCATTGTCCTCAAATTTGATTCTCGTGCCATCGTGTCTCCGGAATTCTTTCTTCTGCCTTACGATAATCCCGTGGACTTTTTGCTTTCTCATCTCAACCGACCCTTTTTTGACGGAAGCTACTACAATATCTCCAATGCCTGCCCTTGGTTGCCTTCTCCTTACGCCTTTGTAGCCAATGACAGCTATGATTTCAACTACCTTGGCTCCTGAATTGTCTATCACATCAAGCCTAGCACCTGTGGGCAGAGCCCTCGTAACTTTCGCTTTCAACGCCTGCATTTCATTTCACCTTTTCTATAACTACGAATTTCTTGGACTTGCTCAGTGGCCTGCATTCCATTATTGTGACCTCGTCACCTGTCACTGCGCTAATGCAGCCCGGGTTGTGTGCCAAAATCCGTGATTTTCTCTTTTCATATCTCTCAAATTTCTTGAGATATCTCAGATAATCTCTCTGGACCACTACCGTCTTTCGCATTCGCCCGCTTACGACGCTGCCTTTTATGATATGCCCTCTTGTTTTTAGACTACCATGAATTGGACAGTTTTTATCTTCGCACGTTTTTTCAGGCATCTTTTCTTTTACATCGGCTTCCATGTTTATCTCCGCATATTGGCCCGGTCCTCGGGCCTTCCCAAAAGGAGCTTCCCGTTTACTATAACTGGCTCTTCCAACTCAAACTGGAATATCGCATCCTTCTTCGGGATCTTTCTCCTTTTGTCGCTTTCTATCACTAGCATGTTTTTTGATTCATCGGCCACTGTTCCTTCTACTCCGATAATTTCAGGGTTTGATGCACGAACCACTCTACACTTTAGTCCGATGAGTTCGTGCCTTACTAGGGTTTTTGGCGTGATTTTTATCATCGTAATTCTATGAGGTCGTCCGAAAACCCTCTCTTCATCAGCATTTCCTTGACTTTCTTCTTGTGGTCTCCCTGAAGCTCTAGCCGGTTGTCCTTGACGGTACCGCCGCAGGCGCAATCCGTCTTTAGAGTTTTGAGAAGTTCTTTCAAGTCGATGTTTTTGTCATCCATCCCTTCGACAACAGTCATGAGTTTTCCGAACTTTCTCTTCGTTGTGTAAACGCTTATTTTCTGGGCTTCTCTTGCGATATCCTCACAGACGCATAATTCCACCGGTAAACCACAAATGTCACAGACACCCATTTATTTTGTTACTCCTCCATTTTCCTTTTTTATTGTCAGGATTCTTGCTATTGTCCTCCTTATCTCTTTAATCCTTCCTGGATTATCAGCAACGCCTCCAGAGGCGATCTTAGACCTCTCACGCAAGAGTTCACTTCTAAGCTCGAATGTCCTCTCGTCAATCTCCTCTTTTGACATATCCCTTATCTCTTCACTTCTTAGTATTGCCATCTTTCTCTGCCTCTTTTGCGGGCTTTGACTTTGGTCCCGCCTGCTTCTTCACGGTTTTAGTAGCCTTTGGCTTTTCGACAGCCTTTTTAGGTTTTTCCTTTTTCGCTGCCTTTTTCGGTACCTCCTTGACTTGTTCCGCTTTTTCTTCTTCCTTTTCTTTCTCTTCTTTCTTTTCCTCTACTTCCTCCTCTTCGGGCTCTTCTTCTCTTACTTTCTTTTTCTTGGCTTTTCTCTTTACTTTTTCAGGTTTAATGCTCTTTGGCACGGCTTTGCCATCGCCAGCGATTTCCTCTTGCAGATCCTCGACGAGCTTTTCGGTATCTTCTTTTACATCTTTCGTCTTTCTCCTTGCTTCTATTGCTCCCTTGTCCAAAAACTCTATCTCATCAGGGAGCCTTACACCGGGAGGGATGAGCTTTACAGTGACTCCAATGACTCCCTGCTTCGGCGATGCTACGGCCTTCCCCGTATCTACATATATCAGCGCCGGTTCACCGCAGTGTTTCATAGACCCGTCGAGAAATTTTACGGTTTTTGACCTGTCGCCTGTAAGTTTTCCAGAGACTTGGATTTCTACCCCTCGCGCTCCTGCTTCCATAATACGCCGCAGCGCCGTATACGCGCCCCTTCTAAAATGAATGCCTCTTTCGATAGCCGATGCAACGCTCTTTGCCATTACCTTTGCATTCAGCTCGGATATCTCCAGCTCATTTACCTCTATCTGAGGGTTATCTATACCGTATTTGGTTTTCAAGATATTCGTAGATTTTCTGATGGTTCCCCCTTTCCGGCCTATCACCAATCCCGGTCTCTGGGCATACACAATTATTCTTGTGCCAACTGGTGTTCTCTGTATATCTATCTCGCCGCAGCCAGCCCTGTCGAGCCCCTTCTCAATGAACTCTTTTACCTCTAACTTCCGGAAGTTGTCAGCTATAAATTTCCTCTCAATTGCCACCCATTTCACCTTTCCTGAAGTATGACCTCTATATTCGTTGTTTGTTCGTTGTGGGCAGTGGCCCTTCCGAAAGCTCTCGGGATTATCCCCCTTATAACCCTCCCTCTCTGTGTAGAGATATGCTTTATAAAAAGCCGCTCTGTATCAAGCCCTTTATACTCTGCATTCGCTTCAGCACTTTCCAAAACCTTGAGTATCTGTGACGCAGCCTTTACAGGGTACTTCCCTGCACACGCCTTTTCAAGCCCTTTTCTGTGCGCTATTCCCGTCTTGAACCTTTTCATCGGCACCGGTCTTTTCATTCCAACAACGTCGTTTAAAAACTCCTTTGCTTTCTCAACGTTCTTTTTTCTCACTGCTGTGCATATTTCTACTGATAACTTTGGAGAAATTCGAAGTTCTATTCCAATCGCCTTCGCGATTTTTTCTTCTTCCCGGTCTTTAATTTTCACAGAATAGCCAAATCTTCCCATAATAATCACTTGAGCGGTATGTATAAACTGGATTTAGTTGCACCCATTCCCGGCGTGCCGTGTGTGACCCTCTTTCTCGTAAGCGCAAATTCCCCCAGATAATGGCCAATCATTTCCGGCTGTATTTTGACCCTTATGAACTCCTTGCCATTGTGCACCTCAATCGTATGGTCCACCATTTGCGGCAGTACAATCATGCCCCTGCAATGTGTCTTCAGCCTGATGGTCTCTCCGTTATTTAACCTCTCTATCTTCTCCAAAAGCTTCTTTTTTGCATGAGTAAGACCTCTTCTGAGCGACCTCCTCTGCCGTGCTAGAAGCAGATCAGTAAATTCGTCATATGACATAGCTTTTAGCTCTTCAATATCATAACCTTTAAAAAGAAATTTTTTTGCCATTTTATCTTTTTCCTGTCCTTCTCGGAGCAATGAGCCCGACCTTCCTGCCCGGTGGCGTATTCCTTGAGACACTTGTCGGCTTTCCGGGAGCTCCAGAGCCCCCTCCATGAGGATGGGATACTGCATTCATAGCAACCTTTCTTACAATCGGCCAGTATTTTGCCCTGGGTCTCAACATATGCCACATCTTCCCGGCCTTTAAGATTGGTTTTTCCCTCCTTCCGCCAGCAGCTACTATGCCTATGGTCGCCCTGCACATAGAGTTCACGGTTTTTAGCTCTCCAGAGGGCATTTGCAACACCACCTTGCCACCTTCACGACTTATGACCAGGCCATAGGTGCCAGACGCCCTTATGAATTTTCCTCCATCACCTGGAAGTTTCTCTACGTTTGACACAGGCGTCCCTTCAGGAATCCTAGAAAGTGGCAGTGTGTTGCCTCTCTTTACTTCCGCATTTACCCCGTATGAGATTTCATCGCCTACTTGCATTCCCTCTATACCTAAAACCAGCATTTTTTCCCCGTCCTCAAATTCAGTCTTCGCTACAGGCGCGCTCCTCCCCGGGTCCGGCATGATATCGATTATTCTGCCCTTGACTACCCCTGTCCTTTCCTTCTCATCAATGTCTCTGTATTTTACTTCTCCTCTGTACCTGTGTGACGGGGCCTTGTATACGCTTCCGCCTTTTCCACGCTTCTGTACTGTTATTCTTTTTCCCATAGATTTTCCTCTAGAATATTCCGACTCTCGTGGCGATCTCTTCCGCCTTGAAGTCGGGAGAGAGCCTTACATATGCCTTTTTGATTCCTTTTGGATTAACCAATGTATTAATGTCTGCTACCTTAACCTCATACAAAGTTTCTACGGCATTTCTGATGTCATGCTTATTTGATCTTAGAGATACGACGAAGACTAACTTGTTTTCGGCCTCCAAAAGCTTCATGGATTTCTCTGTAACATCTGGATGGACGATGACGTCAAAAGGATTCATTTAAACCTCTCTGCAATATTCTCTATCGCTGATTTTGTGTATACCGTCAACCTGCCGTAATGAGTGCCCGGTGCCAGCTGCTCGACGCCCAGGTGTCCTGCTTTTACCACATCGATACCTGGATGATTTCTCGCGCCTCGGGGCATGCCTCCGTTATCAGAAACGACCAGGAGCGCACTCTTCTTTTTCTTGTATTTCCTGCCTCGCATTTTACCTTTGCCTGCACGCACCTTCCGGTCTTTCGCCCTTTCCAAATCCTCTGAAAGACCGAGCTTTGAAAATGTGTCCTTTACCTCTTTTGCGGTCTTCAAACTCTCGAGATCATCGCTTACCACGAGAGGGATTTCTGGCACTTTATCTATCACATGCCCGCGCTTCTCCACCAGTTCTTTTATGCCGGTAGCGGCTATCGCGGATTCGGTTGCTTTTTTGCGCTCTTTTGCATTTATTTTCTTTATTATCCGCTTCTCTGCACGGGGAGGGTGTGCAAGTCTGCCACCCACAGCCTGTGGTACAAATGCGCCACGTCCGCCTGCAGAATATCCGCTGCCTTTTACCCTAGGATCCCTTGATACTCCCCGTCCCGGACCCCATGATTCTGCTGACGTCCTTTTACCTGCAAACGGGTCCCTCCCCTGCGGCTGATATCTCGCAGACTGGCTTGATAGCACCGCCTTCTTTATCAAGTCCGGTCTTATAACTTCCTCAAAGACTTTGGGGAGTTCCACAGTTCCTGTCTTTTTGCCATTTAGAGAATAAACACTAACTTTCATCTTCACTTCAAGCGCCCTGTTTCGATTCCATGCTTATGTATGTCAATTGCGGCATGCCCTCAGGTATCTTCTTGATCTGCCTTACTGCAGGTCTTAGCCTTATAAGTCTATTTCTCGGCCCGGGTATGGAACCTTTTACCAGTATGTAATCGCCCCTAATGACCCCGTATCCTAAAAACCCTCCCTTTGGCGTTATGTCCTTGCCCTCTGTACCTATTTTTAAAATCCGGAGATTGTACTCGGTCCTCTGGTGGTATCCCATCTGCCCTGACGTTGGAACTGTCCACATCATAGCAGCAGGATGCCACGGTCCAAGGTTTCCTGCAGTCCTGTGCCCTTTTCTGGTCTTTCTCGGCAAGTGCTTCACGCCCCACTTTTTCATTGGCCCCTGAAATCCCTTCCCCTTTGTTATGCCTATCGCATCGATATAATTGCCGTCAGAAAATACATCTGCGACCCTTATCTCTTTTCCCAACGCCGATTTCGCGTATTCATATGCCTCGTTTATATCTCCTCCAACCCGATATTCCATAACTTCCGGCTTCTTTTTTGAGATTCCAGCAAGCCTGGCCTGTGTGCACACAATGAGCCTCAACTCTTCGGCTTTTTCCAGCACAGCATCGAGATCTTCTATATTACCTTTGAATTTTTTAGGTACGTGAAAAACGCGGGATAGATCGCCTTCAGGCTTTTGATGCCATACTTCCTTTAAAGTCGTAAGCCCCCCGACATCCCTCCCGTAGACCCTCACCCCGCACACCTTCAAAGGAGGTGTGTCAATAATCGTAGCCGCGGTAATAATCTCCTCGTCGCGTGTAAGACTGTGCGGAAAGTCATCAACCATTGTTACGTGGGTCACGCCTGCCTTATATCCACAGAAACCCTGAATCTTTGACTCAGCCCCACCTACATCTGCCCACGACCTTATTCGCGGAATCTGCGATGCTGCTCTCTTTCTCGGGCTGTAGCCCAGAGAGCCCCTTCTCGGATGATGTGCGCGTTTTCCCATTTTAACCTTGTAAGTACTCTGTCGAAGCTATCGTACATAAAAGTACCACCAATGCTACCACAGTTTGCCAGGGCAAATGGTGTGGCTCTAAACTCCAACGTCCTTACCTATATATAAGTATTTCGTCAAAATAGGGACTGGAGACCAGAAAATTGGCTCGGCTACATCGCCTCTACTTTCCGACTTTTAAGTACATCCATTAGCTCGTCAGAGTCATCTATCTTTTCGAGCTCCTCCCTTCTAACTGCAGGTATGCCGTGTATGTTCTTTTTGAACTTCTTACTTGCATCCATTACAAAGAACGCATCTGTCCCGACGGTAACCGAAATGCTCTTTAATATTCTCGCACACTCAGAAATTCGCCCATAATTCGATCTTGAAAGCTTTGTGATCATGACTTCTCCCTCCTCTTTTGTCAGGGCGTTGAATGGAGCTTTTTTTATGGGATATACCTCGAATCCGAGCTCCCTTAACATATTCAATGCGCTTCTTTCGAATTCGTTGCGAACTTCACCTGTAAACTCACACATTTTAGGGATAAAAAATATGTTCATCGGTCTTACCAACGACTTGTCTAAAAATTCTTCGAGTCTTAGTGCAGTTTTTAAAGTCATGCACACGTCTTCATTTTCGTATTTGTGCACGCTTCTCCTTGAAACGCCGATGTTTTCTGCAACGTCTCCAAGGGATATGCACCTTTTAGTTCTAATCTCTTTTAAGAGAGGTCCATCTATTTTTACATAGTACCCCCCTCTGGCAGAGAATACTACAGGCAGTGCGCCTTCATGCATGATGTCCTCAAATGTATTTATGGTTACTGCCGGTATGGTGTATCTCTCATAAACGATACCGTCCTCCATTTCCGAGTTCCGGGTTTTTCTGCCTACCATGAGCGGTGAGGCGCAAAGCATATTTCCTATTCTCAAAATTTCCCTCGCGTGCTTCTCGCTGAGGCTGTCGATGTTAGTGAGTATCTTCAAAAGGAGGAGAAGCACATTTCTCCTGGCAAATATATCGAAACACGTAAAACCAGCAGGACAGGTCTCTGAAACCTCGAAGTTTTCCTTCTCCATTACATCGAAGACCTGCAGTATCAACGACTCCCTTCCGTCCATATTATCCACAATTTTAAATCATTTTTTCCGTCCTTATAAACTTTTAGGGGGTGCAGGATTCTCTAAATTTGAAAGTATCTTGTTATCAGTACTTGCATACGGAGGCGCAATGTGGGCAATGAAGAAAGGACTCGTTTAGAAGGATAGTTTAAGCCCTTTTCACAAAGCTTTTTAGGACCGCCTGCATCTAAAAGAAGGTATGCAGGAATTGTTAGAGGCTATTGTACTGGGAATGGTCCAGGGGGTCCTCGAATGGCTTCCTATTAGCAGTGAAGGCATTAATTCGCTGATAATGGTCAATCTTTTTGGAAAGACCTTCGCAGAAGCGGCTGTTTACTCCATCTGGCTCCATGCAGGCACCCTTCTGGCGGCGGTCATCTATTTCAGGGAGGAAGTATTGAAGCTGCTGAAGAACCTTCCCTTGTACGTCAAAAGTCCCAAGAAAGATACAGACGAAAACCGTCTCACCACGTTTCTTATTGTCTCCACCGCTTTAACCGGGATTGTCGGGCTGCCCATTCTGCTATTGGGAGTTGAGAGAGCAAATGTCTCCGGAGCGAGTGCCACAGCATTTATAGGCCTTCTTTTGATACTTACCGGCCTGCTCCAGAAATACTCAAGGAGGCATTCTCTAAAAAGGTCCGTTACACTGGAAGACTCTGCACTGGTGGGAAGTCTCCAGGCGTTTTCTGTGCTGCCCGGGATTAGCAGGTCAGGTATAACAATGTCCGGGTTGCTGTTGAGGAAATATGAAGCGCGTGATGCTTTGAAGCTGAGTTTTTTGATGAGCATTCCCGCCGTACTTATAGCAGAGGTCGGTCTGGCCCTGCTTGGAAAAATAATAATTAATGCCTATTCTCTCCTCGCTGTGACGATTTCCTTTGTTTTTGGCCTTCTAACCATCGGCATTTTGATGGAAATCGCAGGCAGGGTAAATTTCGGAAATTTCTGCATCTTTTTAGGGCTTTTGAGTTTCGCTGCGGTGTTAGTCTAAATTTCGTCTTTCAACGTAAGTGAAATGCCGTCCTTCTCAAGTTTCTCTTTCACCTTTTCTGGCATCAATACCCTGGCAGATATCTTTGTGCCCGCTTCCGCTGACACTTCAAGTTCAACAGGAGCGTCTGTACCAACACTTTATAACACTTTATATAAGACAGGCAGAGGAGATTGTCAGGAATTGAATAGAAAATATTTTAAATCATAATTGATTATAGATGAGCCATGGGGAAAATCATT
>JAZGIK010000024.1:0-6005 GCA_036482035.1 Hydrothermarchaeaceae archaeon (SeqCode)
TCAATCTTCTCACGAGTACCGAATTTTTAGAAAGCATGACTGTGGAGATGCCACCGGGAAGCGAGACTCTGGAGACGTATTCCCATGAAGGCGAAGAGGTACGCATCGTGCTTGTGGGAGAGATAGAAGTCGAAGTCTCAGGAGAAAAGTATATTCTAAAAGAAGGAGATGTCATGTGGCACAAGTCAAGTGCCCCCCACAGGATAAAAAACCCCTCGGAAAAAAAGGCGTTTTACTTTTGTGTGAATCTACCCCCGTCAATCGAGTTTTAGCTGTTTCTTTTTGATGTTCAGATACGAGCCGACCGCAGTAGAAATCGCGACTACTTTCTTGTCATCCCTGAAAAAGTCTGCAAGCTTGGCCTCTCTGGCCCTGTCAGCCTCAATGATTTCTGGGATTTTTTCAATAATATTGTGCTCGTCTATGAATCCGGTCGTCAGGTCCCCCTTCTGGAACGCCTCGCTGTTCATAACTGCCTTGTGGAATGGTATGTTTGTTGCGACTCCTGTGATTATGTATTCGGTGAGTGCCCTTTTCATCCTGGCGATTACTCCAGGTCTGCTGCGCCCCCATGTCACAAGCTTTGATATCATCGGATCGTAGTACGGAGATATAGTATATCCCATCCTGACACCTGAATCGATTCTGATACCAGGACCTCCCGGAGAGCGGTATTTTGTGATTTTACCGGGCGAAGGCGAGAAATCATTCAGAGGATCCTCTGCGTTTATCCGGCACTCCATGGCACAGCCATTCAGCGATATCTCTTCCTGTGCGTAGCTCATTTCCTCGCCTGATGCAATCAACAGCTGCTCCTTTACCATATCAATGCCTGTCGTCCTCTCTGTTATGGGGTGCTCCACCTGAAGCCGTGTATTCATCTCTAAGAAGTAGAAATTGCCATCAGAGTAAATGAATTCAACGGTACCTGCATTTTCATATTTAATCGAAGCGGCAGCCTTTATCGCTATAGACCCCATCTCATATCTGAGTTCTTCAGTCACGATTGGCGACGGGGTCTCTTCTATTAACTTCTGATGCCTCCTCTGGATGGAACATTCTCTCTCATTTAGATGTATGGTCCTGCCTTTAGAATCTGCAAGGATTTGAAATTCTATATGTCTGGGCCTTTCCAGGTATTTCTCAATAAACAGCGTGGAATCCCCAAATGCAGATTTAGCTACCGCTTTCGTTGATTCGAACGTGTCTTTGAGTTTCTTCTTGTTATTTACTACCTTCATCCCTATCCCTCCCCCTCCTGCTGATGCTTTGAGTACCACGGGATATCCTATTTTTTCACCTATCTCCCTCGCTTCGTCTGCGTCTTTTATGTCTCCATCAGAGCCGGGCACAACCGGCACTCCGGCCTCCTCCATAATGCTCCGGGCCTCTATCTTGCTCCCCATTACCCTTACCGACTCGCTCGAGGGGCCTATGAACTTTATTCCTGTGTCCTCACAGAGTTTTGCAAACCGGTGGTTCTCTGCAAGGAATCCATACCCTGGATGAATTGCGTCTACTTCTGCCTTTTGTGCAACGTCGATAATAGCGTCCATACTCAGGTAGCTCTGGCTTGCAGGTGCAGGACCAATAAGATATGCCTCGTCTGCATATTTTGCATGGAGCGCGTACTTGTCTGCCTCCGAAAACACTGCCACTGTGCCGACGTCAAGCTCCCTGCAGGTCCTCATCACCCTTATGGCAATTTCGCCCCTGTTTGCAATCAGAATCTTATTGAACATGAAATCACTTTATAACCATGAGCACCGCGCCCTTCTCGACAGTGGCTCCTTCTGCAGTGAGTATCTCCCTTACAGCGCCATCTGCAGGAGCACGGATATCATTTTGCATCTTCATGGCTTCAAGCACCGCTATTACATCTCCTTTTTTTACGGCCTGACCGGCCTTTACTTTTATCTTTAAAACCATTCCCTGCATCGGTGCCGTCACTCCCCCTTCAACATCTTCTGGAATCTCTTCTTTTTTTTCTATTTCTCCGATTTCGACATATCCTCCCACCGGTTCGACCTTTACAGCAAATTCCTCTCCATCCACCTCTACTTTGAACTCAGTGGGAACCGCTGATTCCGGAACCGCTTTGCTCTCGCTTGCAGGAGGCTTCAGCGACTCTTCTTTAAGCTCGCCTTTCAGGAATTTTGGGGCAATGGCTGGAAACAGGGCATAGGTGAGGATGTCCTCTTCCTTTGTGATGCCGAGCTTTTCTGCCTCCTTTTTCATGAGTTCATACTGCGGTTCAATGAGGTCTGCTGGCCTTACAGTTGTGGGTTCTTTTTCTCCAATAATCTTTGCCACAATCTCCTTTTTAATCGGTCCTGGAGGCTTGCCGTAAAGCCCTTTTACATAGTCTTTTACCTCTTTTGTGACGTTCTTGTACCTCTCTCCCAGGAGGACATTCATTACCGCCTGTATGCCTACTACCTGGCTTGATGGAGTGACGAGTGGCGGATGCCCCAGGTCTTCCTTGACCTTCGGAGTCTCCTTGAGCACGTCATCGTATTTATCAAAAGCATTTTGCTCTTTCAGCTGGGAAACGAGATTCGAGAGCATCCCGCCGGGTATCTGGTACAGGAGGATATCTGTGTCTATCGTCTCGGAAATCGGGTCGATGATGCCCTCGTATTTCTTCCTGACCTCCTTGAAAAATGTGGTTACCTCTTTTAGAGATTTGATATCGATGCCTGTGTCGTAAGACGTGCCTCTGAGGGCCTCTATCATGCTCTCTGTGGGAGGCTGTGAAGCTCCCCAGGCGAAAGGAGACATTGCAGTGTCAATGATGTCAACGCCTGCCTCACAGGCTGCAAAGTAGCTTATGGGCGCCATGCCGCTGGTGCAGTGCGAGTGCAGGTTTATAGGAATGCTGATCTCTTCCTTCAGTGCCTTCACCAGATCACTGGCTTCTTTCGGCGAGATGAGCCCTGCCATGTCCTTGATGCAAAACGAATCGCAGTCCAGCTCTTCAAGCTTCTTCGCCTGCTCTACAAAGAGCTCAATCGTGTGTACCGGACTGATTGTATAGCAAATTGTCCCCTGGACGTGGGCTCCCTTCCTCTTTGCAGTCTTTATGGAAACCTCCATGTTTCTGATGTCATTCAGTGCGTCAAATATGCGGAATATGTCAACGCCGTTATCGACTGACTTTTCAACAAATTTTTCCACAATGTCGTCTGAATAATGCTTGTATCCGACGAGATTCTGGCCCCGGAGGAGCATCTGTGTTGGCGTATTTTTCATGTGCTTCTTAAAGGTCCTCAGTCTCTCCCACGGGTCCTCATTTAAATACCGGATGCAGCAATCGAACGTCGCACCGCCCCAGACCTCAAGCGAGAAGAACCCTGCTCCATCCATCTGCTCTATTATAGGGGCCATGTCACGCATGCGCATCCTGGTCGCCAGAAGCGACTGGTGCGAGTCCCTGAACGTCGTATCGGTTAATTTTACTTTAGCCATTCTGCAATATTCTATCGTATTTTTTTATAAAACTTCTGGTGGACAGGGGGTTGTCTTCCAAAAATTTATCTTTTAGTTATTAAAATAAGATATGATATGGCCCTCTTTGGGAAAAAGAAGAAAGAAGACGATGAGGAGGCTGTACTTCTTTCCGACGAGGAATACGACGCCGAATCAGAGCTTCAAAAACAGATGGTGCAGGAGGAGGCGTACCAGGAAAGAATGCTCGCCGAGGAGGCAAAGACAGCTGAAAAGGAAGAAGCCGGGATAACTGTTGAGGATTTACTCTTAAAGACAGAGAAAATCGAGGGGAAACTTGCGTCATTTGAGGAGGCCAGAGGGAGGATTGACGACAGGATTTTGAGGGTATCAGAGCAGGTGGGCGAGCTCAGGAGCATGTTGCTCGAGAGAGAAAAATCTTTCGGCATTCTTGAATCCGAATTTGAGATGATAAAGGACGTGTTCGAGGATGTAAAGCCGAGTGAATTTCTAAAAGAGCTGGATAAAAAGGAAACTGAAATCGCCAGAACCAACGCAAACGTTGAAAAACTTGAAACCATGGTGCAAAGATTCTCAGAGGAGGTCATGGAATTCAGGGATTTGCTGGGTAAGATAAAAAGCTTTGAAAATCTTGTCGATATCGCAAGGGAAGTCAGCGAAAAAGTTACAGGGATTAATGAGACGAAGCAGTACACAGAAAGGCTGGCAGCAAAATCCGAAAGCATATTCGCAGAGCTGAACAAGCAGCTCGCGACCATAGAAGACTATAAAAGCCAGATAGTGCAGAACACCGAACTGACGGCTGAGACGGTCAGGTCTTTAGATGACCTAGCGGTGAAACTGGGGACTTCAGCAACAGAAGAATCATTAAAATCCAGTCTTATGGACCTGGAGGACGCACTTACAAAGAAATTTGGTGCATCTGAAAAACTCGCAGAGAGACTTGAGTCCTTTGCCAGTAGCGTTGAGTTCATGGAAAAACGTGTGAGGATTATGGAACTCGACAAGGTGAGCATCGATGTTGGAGAGAAGATAAAAGAGCTCAGTCCCGGATTAAAGCAGATGAGAAGGATAGAACAGCTGACGCGGGAACGGAAGGACATCCTGGATTTGATGCAAAGCACCGAGAAAGAACACGGAGAGACGGTTTCTGACGAAGCGTATGAAGAGATAAAGAAATCCGGTGAGAAAAAGCTGAAGGAGATAAAGGATATTATAAGGGGAGACCTGCAAACCCTGGAAGCGGTTCTGGAGAAAGAACTTGGACCTCTTATCTCAAGGGAAACCAGGGTTATCAGTGAGGAGGTGGCCGAGGCCCCTGAAGCAAGAGTGGAGGAGCCAGCAGCAGCGCGCGGACCCGAAAAAGCGCCCGAGGCCTCCATCGAAGATAGAATAGGCGAAGAAATGAAAAAGATGAAAACTACTGGAGAGGTGGCAGAACCTGAATCAGAGCCTGAGTTAGAGCCTGAATTAGAGTCAGTAGCAGCAGAGGTAGAGGAGGGGACAGAAGTAGAAGCAGAACCCGGGGCAACGCCTGTTGAGGCTACACAAGAGACTGTTTCACCCGAAGGGCTTGAGAAAATCGATGAAAAGATAAAACTCATGGAGACTGAAGAAGGGACAATACAAAACCTGTTAAATGGGCTTGAAGGAAGCAGCATGGAGTCAAAAAAGCGTGCATTGCTGGAGAAGAAATATAATGACCGGCTGAAAAAGATATCAGGAGATATTGCAGAGCTCAGACAGCAAAGAGACAGTGCAATGGGTGTTGCAGTCTAAAATAGTATATTAGGCAGGATACATTTCCGTTTTATAATGTTATTTTTAGGATATATTACATAAAATAATATTATATTTCAGATAGATTTATATATGCGCGAAGTCGCTGTATATATTGGCAATGTTATGTTTGTAGTCACAAAAAAAACCAGCAAGGCAATAGAGAAGAGAAGGGAGATGGCCAAAGAAGTTGACTCCATTGTCATGCTATATCTAAAGGAGAAGCCCGCCTCAACGATATACGATATTTCTAAAGGCCTTGGGTGGAGCGTAGGCAAGGTTCAGGGTTCTATCAATAGGATTAAAGACTCGTTGGTTGTTGAGGATATCATTGAAAATGGCAGGCTGAAGAGAAAGTATGATTTCCTATAATTTGAGAGGTTGAAATAGCAGATGGTATTTAGAAAGTTATTGAAAAGAGAAAAAGGAGAGGAAACCGAAGTTGGACTACCCGAAGAGCAAGTATTGATAGAAGAGGCCAACGACGAATACGTGCTTTTAAAGGCCTTCATGAGTAAAAATCCAGAGGTCGCTTTTTCTTATGCAATTAACAGAATAGACGAATTGAGGGTGGAGGTATCGTCTCTAGACAAAGAAAAGAAGTCTCTCGAAGAACTCAACACAGCGCTAAAGGACGACCTGGAAGAGGCCTTCCGGTTTAAAGAACAGATGGAGGACATGAAAACAGAACTTATGGACAAGGAGCGGGAGCTTTCTGAAAAGTCTGTTGAAATTGACACCCTCGTAAGAAAATCAGC
>JAZGIK010000025.1:0-2596 GCA_036482035.1 Hydrothermarchaeaceae archaeon (SeqCode)
GGTGCGGCATTAAACCAACGATGGAGACTCTCAAAGAGAAACGCGGCCTGGATGGGACCTGTATTGCAACCACAGCGATTATAAAAGGTATAGCAGGCATTGCAGGGATGGAAGTCCTGGAAGCAGAACCAGACTACAAAGACAGGTGCAAGCAGGGTTTAAGGGCCCTAGAGGAAAAGGATTTTCTGCTCATGAACATAAAGGAGGCAGACGAAGCAGCCCACGACCACGACCATAACAAAAAGATTGAGATTATCGAGAGGATTGATTCAGCGCTGGAGGCGTTTTTGGATTTTACAGATGAAAATTATCTGGTACTGTTAAGTGACCACACTACCCCAATCAGCTTTGGCGACCATACAGGCGACTCCGTGCCACTCGTCATTGCCGGTCCTGAGGTCAGGACAGACGATGTGATGCAGTTCGACGAACGCTCTGCTGCAAAAGGAGGGCTTTGCAGTATAAGGGCCCATGATATAATGTCCATACTGCTAAATCTCATGAATAAAACAGAAAAATTCGGGGCATGAGACATGGAGCATATCTTTAGAGCATACGACATAAGAGGAATCTTCAACAAAGAATTAACTGCTGACACGGCGTCAAAGATCGGGCTGGCCTTTGGCACGTATTTGGAAGGCAAGGGCAGCGTCCTTGTTGCCAGAGACCCCAGAACCAGCAGCGTGATTATGGAGAATGCGTTTGTGTCAGGTCTTGCCTCTACCGGATGCGACGTTTTCACGACCGGAATGATACCAATACCGACTGCAAATTTCAAGACATCAGTGGGCGACTTCAACGCAGGCGCATACATAACTGCTTCTCACAACCCTCCTGAGTACAACGGTGTCAGGTTTCGACACGGCGACGGCACGGGATACACCAAGCAGAACGAGGAGATAAGGGACATATTCTTAAAAGGAGAATTTCACCTCGCAGACTGGGACAAAATAGGCAAAATCACAAATATCGACCCAGATGAGACGATAAAAGAATATTCAGAACTCCTGCTCGATAAGTTTGATTTTGGGAAAACCTTGAAGGTCGTTCTGGACCCGGGAAATGGCGCTACCTCTCTTGTAGCCCCCGAACTCTTCAGAAGACTTGGCTCGGAGGTATCAACAATCAACGCTCAGCCGGACGGCGCTTTTCCTGGAAGGCCTTCCGAGCCCAACGAAAAGAATCTAGCGGGGCTGAGAAAGGCAGTTGTAGACAGAGGAGCAGACTTCGGAGCAGGCTACGATGGAGATGGGGACAGGGTCGTATTCGTCGATGATTTGGGCAGGGTTGTGCAGACCGAAAAGATAGGGATAATCATATCAAGGGAGGTACTGAAAAAGAAAAAGGGCATAATCATTGCGAACATGGAGTGCTCAATGATAGTTGAAAAGGAGATAGAAAAGGCAGGAGGAGAAGTGAGGAGGGTGCGGGTTGGCGACGTATTTGTCGCTGAGAAAATCAAAGAGTACGATGCACTATTTGCAATGGAAACAAGCGCGCATTACTTTACTCCTGAATTTTATGTTTTTGACGACCCGGTGATTGTCAGCCTCAAGCTTGGAGAAATACTATCCAAGGCAGATAGGACCCTATCTTCGATGGCAGACGAAATACCCAGCTATCCCAGGACGATGAAAAATTTCGACTGTTCAGACGAAATAAAATTTCATGTAATGGAGAAGATCGTTGACAGCTTTAAAGAGAGGGGTTACAAGCTTGATCTGACGGACGGAGCCAAAGTAATTTTTGAGTACGGCTGGGCCCTTTTGAGACCCTCGAACACAACGCCGCTCATAAGGGCATCAGTAGAGGCAGAAACTGAAGAAAGGCTCAAAGAGCTGCTGTCAATGGTAGAGAACGAGTTTAAAACCGCTTTAGAGGCCACAAAATGAAAGCAATGATTCTAGCTGCTGGAAAGGGGACAAGACTTGAGCCCATTACTGTGGGTGTTCAGAAAGTTATGTTGCCGCTGGGCCCAAAACCCATTTTGCACCACCTCATTGACGCGGTCAAAGGCGCAGGCATAACAGAGATTGCACTGCTGGTCGGGCATCTTGAAGAACAGATTAAAGAGTACTTCGGTGAAGGCTCGAAATTCGGCGTTAAAATCGAGTACATAACACAAAAAGAAAGACTCGGAACTGCTCACGCTGTCAGACAGGCAGATTTTGACGAAGACTTTTTGGTACTAAATGGCGATGCGCTTGTTTCTCCCGAAGGGATAAAAGACATAGTGTCTGCTCACGATTCTCCTGCCACGCTTGCATTAAAGAAGGTCGAAAACCCCCGGAATTACGGCGTTGTAGAAGTCCATGACGGAAAGGTCACAAAAATCGTTGAAAAGCCACGTGAGGCTGCATCGGACCTGGCGAACATAGGGGTTTACGCCTACTCGCCTGCAATATTCGACGCGATAAAAAGGACCAAGAAGTCCAAAAGAGGGGAGTACGAGATAACTTCCTCCATAAAACTTCTTATCGACGATGGAGAGCTCGTAAAAGGAGTAGAAATAAGCGGGAGGTGGCTTGACATCGGCAATCCATGGAATTACCTCGATGCAAATAAAGAGGTGCTGGGCGGATTGAAATCGGACGTA
>JAZGIK010000026.1:0-4118 GCA_036482035.1 Hydrothermarchaeaceae archaeon (SeqCode)
CCTGTGACTACCGCACCGCCAAAGGGGGCATCAACTGGAAAGATCATACTTGCCATTCTGATAATCGCTGGCGCTGCCTACTACTGGTTTGTGATGAAAAAGGGCAGGGGGAAAGGTGGAATAGAAGTAGCAGCGCCGGAAGAAGTACAGGAGGCCGCAAAGTAGCCTGCTGTAGAAGCGCTACCAGAGGAAGGGCCTAAAGAATAATTTTCTTTTTTTTATGGACTAAGCGAGAAATTGATATGTGTAATATACCAAAATATTTTTATAAAAGAAGAATGTACTCAGGTGATGGAGGTAGATTCCAGTGAAGGAGGAATATCCCTAGTGAAGGAGGCAGAGTTTGCTCCAGTATGATTACATACCGGTAGCGATTTTTGTTATAGTGGGGCTCGTCTTTCCCCTCGTTTTGCTACTTGTTACAAGAATTATAAGACCTACAAAACCTGAACCTGAAAAGTACGTCACCTATGAATGCAGCATCCTGCCTTTCGGCGATGCCAGGATTCAACACAACGTCCAGTACTACCTGTTTGCCCTGCTTTTTACGGTATTCGATGTTGAGGTTGTGTTCCTGTTTCCATGGGCCCTGGTATTTCCAACACTGGGATGGCTTGCGGTTCTTGAAATGTTCGTATTTATATTAATTTTGGTTATCGGTCTCGCTTATGCCTGGAAGAAGGGGGCGCTCGAATGGATGTGATAACGACTACCATGGACAGGCTCCTGCTTCGATGGGCGCGAAGAAAATCACTGTGGCCCGCGACCTTTGGGCTTGCCTGCTGTGCAATAGAGATGATGGCTGCAGGCGCTTCGCGATTCGACCTGTTCGAGAGGTTTGGAATGCTATTCCGTGCATCGCCCAGACAGTCGGACCTGATGATTGTAGCGGGCACGGTGACGGATAAGATGGCCCCGAACGTCAAGAGGCTGTATGACCAGATGCCAGAGCCGAAGTACGTAATCGCCATGGGCGAGTGCGCCATATGCGGAGGCCCATTTTACGATTCTTACGCCGTTCTGGACGGTGCGGACAAGATAGTGCCTGTGGACATATACATTCCCGGATGCCCTCCACGCCCGGAGACCTTGATCTACGGAGTTATGAAGCTCCGGGAAAGGATCAAAAACGGAGACATTGAGAGGTACAAATAGATGGCAGAGGAAGAGAAGCCAGAGGAACAGCCGGAAGAGCCAAAAGTAGAAGAAACGCCGGAAGCAGCTCCCGAGGAAGTAAAGGAAGAACCGACAGAAAAGATAGAGGAAACATCAGAAGAACCTGAAACAGAGGCGAAGCCAGAGGCAGCTCCTGAAGAAGTAAAGGAACAGCCAGCAGAGAAGAAGGAAGAAGAGCCCAAAAAGGAGAAGCCGGTACTCAAAAGCGAGGTGTTGGATGAGATAAAGAAGGCCCTCGGAGACAAAGTCATGAAGGCGTGGGTCCAGAGAGAAAGGCGGCTTTATATCGCAGTTAAAGGTGAAAATATCCTCGAGGTTGCAAAGGCCGTAAAAGAGATGGGATTTGACCACCTGTCAAGCATTTCTGGAGTCGAGTACGAGGACCGGATGGAGTGCGTCTATCATATCTGGTCTTACTCCAAGGGCAAGCTTTTGACAGTAAGGACACTTGTGCCAAAGGACGATCCAAAGATAGATTCGTTAACATCTATCTGGAAGAGTGCCGACTGGCATGAGCGGGAGACCTATGACCTTATAGGAATGGTCTTTGAGGGACATCCTGATCTTAGAAGGATACTTACGTCTGACGATTTCAAGGGACACCCGCTAAGGAAAGATTTTGAACTCACTGAAAAACCGTGGTGAAGGAGCGACAATGGTAAAAATAAGCACAGAATCAACCGCCCCCAACGAAATGATACTTAATATGGGGCCACAGCATCCCAGCACCCACGGAGTCTGCCGCCTTGTATTGAAGTTAGATGGTGAAAAAGCGGTAAAGATAGAGCCGGTTATCGGGTATCTGCACAGGGGAATGGAGAAGCTTGCAGAGAACAGAACCTACGTCCAATTTTTACCACTTACAGATAGACTGGATTATGTTGCAGCTATGGGCAATAACATGGTCTATGCCCAGGCGATAGAGGAGTTGATGGAGATAGAAGTTCCAGACAGAGCGGAGCACATACGGGTGATTATGCTGGAGCTTCAAAGGCTTGCAAGCCATCTTCTGTTCGTGGGGACATTCGGTGCAGATGTTGGTGCATGGACTGTCCTGATGTACGGATTCAGGGAGCGGGAAAGGATCCTTGACCTCCTGGAGATGGCAAGTGGTGGCAGATTGGTCTATACCTACATATGGCCCGGCGGAGTGCGATACGACCTGCCCGACGGTTTCGTGGAAAAATGCAGGAAGACGATGGAAGATCTGCCAAAATACCTTGAGGATTATAACAAGTACTTCTATAGCAATGAGATATTTCTTAAAAGGTGCGAAGGGGTCGGTGTCTTGAAGTTAGAGGACGCAATAAACATGGGCGTCACCGGAGCTAATATCCGGGCCTGTGGGGTCGCCTATGATGTGAGGAAAGATGATCCTTACTCCATTTACGATCAATTCGACTTCAAAGTAATAACGGAAAAGGAAGGAGACGTCCTTGCCAGATTCAACGTCAGAATGAGGGAGATTCACGAGAGCATAAATATAGTAAACCAGGCTCTGGACGCCCTACCTGAAGGAGACTATACAGCGAAAGTATCAAAGGTCTTAAAGCCTCCTTTTGGAGAGGTCTATTCCAGGACCGAGGCCCCGAGAGGAGAACTCTCGATTTATTTGGTAAGCGACGGTGAAAGCAAAAATCCCTTCAGGCTGAAAATAAGAAGCCCCTGTTTTTGCAACCTGTCGGCATTTCCGTCATTTGCGGAGGGGCATATCATAGCCGATGTAGTAGCCAATTTTGCAAGCATTGATATAGTTTTAGGATGTGTGGATAGATGATTCTCGATATCTCGATTCTTAACAATCCGCTGGTACTGGCACTGGTAAAAGGAGTGGCAGGTGTAGCGATCCTGATTTCTTTCATCTCTCTGAACGTCCTGTTTCTGGTCTGGATGGAGAGAAAAGTAATAGCGAGACTCCAGGTAAGGTATGGACCGAACAGGGCAGGAAAGTTTGGACTTCTCCAGCCGATTGCAGATACGGCAAAGCTGTTTGCCAAGGAGGACATTGTCCCAGATGCAGCAGATAGGACCGTGTTCACCCTTGCACCTGCGACGGCCTTTGCTGCAGCGCTTTTGCCGACTGTGGCCCTTCCTTTCGCGAGCGGGCTGATTGTCTCTGACCTGAATATCGGCATCCTGTATATCATCGCGATTTCATCTCTCGCCACCATCCCGGTGATCATGGCGGGTTGGGGTTCCAACAACAAATACACGCTACTCGGCGGCATGCGGGCCGTCGCCCAGTCGATAAGCTATGAAATACCTCTCGTACTCTCCATAATCGGGGTCGTGGCGCTTGCAGGCTCTTTGAGCATGGTCCAGATTGCAAATGCACAGGCAAACATCTGGTACGTCTTTTTGCAGCCTCTCGGTTTCATAGTGTTCTTCCTAGCAGCGATAGCAGAGATGGCGAGGATACCCTTTGACATGCCGGAAAGCGAGTCCGAGCTGGTCGCAGGCTTCCATACAGAATATTCAGGGATGAAATTTGCCCTTCTACTATTTGCTGAGTACATACATATGGTAGTTGTATCTGCCATCATGGTCATCCTGTTCTTCGGCGGCTGGAACATTCCGTTTATAACACTCCCGCTTATTGCGCAGGTTGCAGTGTTCATTGGGAAGATATATGTTGTCATATTCATCCTGATGTGGATTAGAGGGACGCTGCCGAGAGTCACGATTGTGCAAATGACAGGGATTGGATGGAAGGTCCTGATTCCACTCGCACTTCTAAACATAATGATTACAGGGATATTCATGACATTATAGGTGAAAAAATGGCTTCGAAACTCTCAAAAATTTCGCACGTGCCCCCGATGCTCGTGACGTTCAGGCATCTATTCAAGAAGGCTTTTACTGTCCAGTATCCTGAGGAAAGACGTGAGATCCCCGAAAGATCCAGAGGGCTTCATGTATATGATGTCGATAAGTGCATTGCC
>JAZGIK010000027.1:0-2457 GCA_036482035.1 Hydrothermarchaeaceae archaeon (SeqCode)
AACCTGTTCCACAAACACTTTACGACAAGGAGGTGACAGCGGGGCATCACGTAGCAGATCGGGATAGAAGGGTTTTTTGTTCTTTAAATGTGACAATAACAGTGATGGGGAGGTCAAAATGAGAAAGTATATACTGCCCACAACGATCGTAACGGCACTTGCAATGCTGCTGCTGTTACCAACCTTTTCACCGCAAGCACAGGCCGCTGATAAACTCGGCTGGGTCGGTCCAGTTTACAAGGAGTTATCCGCCAGCCTGAACAAGGGTTTCAAAGCGTACTATAAGGAGACCTATGGCAAGGATGTGGACATCACGTTCGTCCGGCCGGGCGGGTGGCCGGTCGTAGTGGATAAAGTGAGAGCATGGGGCGGCAAACCGGATGCCGACATTTTTCTGGGCGCAGGAGCCCCGGCGCATGAGCTTTTAAAGAAAGAGGGCCTGATCGTACCTTACAAGCCAAAGGGTTCGGATAAGATTCCTGCCGAATGGCAAGGTATGAAGGTTAAGGATGAGGATGACATGTGGACCTGTTTCGCTCCCTGGATCGTTACCAACATTTACAACGAAAAGGTTCTGAAAAAACTGAGATTGCCACCGCCGAAAACGTGGAACGATCTGCTCAACCCCATCTACAGGGGCAACATCGTGCATACCCTGCCATATGCCTCCGGCACAATGCATGAAGCCATTGAAATTCTCCTGCAGGGTTTTGGAGAAGAAGAAGGATGGAAATACCTCAGGTTGTTGGCGGCGAATCTGGCACGCTTTTCCACCGGCAGCACTGATACGACGCAATTAGTGGCCCGTGGCGAAGTTCCCATCGGGATGGCGCAGCCGCAGATGAACGCCATGGCCGCCCGCAAGGATGGCTTCCCGATTCGAGATCTGCTCCCGGAAAAAACGATCCTGGTTCCGGAGGCTGTGGCTTTACTGAAAGGCGCGCCCAACGAGGCGGTTGGGAAGATCTTTCTGGACTGGCTGTTCAGCATGGACGGACAAAAACACGTACTGGAGGGTCGTTACTTCGCAGGCAGTACGGACATTAAATTTGACAAGTTAGAAAAAGAAGGCCTCGAGATGGCCACGCATGCCAAAAAGGCGCTGGGCGTTAATTCGTTCTGGGACCTGGATGTCACTTTTATAGAGTACGATCTGGAGCTGGCCACAAAGAGGTGGGACGAAGTCAACACAAAATATGAAATGGAGATCTACCGAAAGTGGCGCGAGTTGAAAGGCAGTCTCTTTTTGATCGAGGAAGTCGAGGGAGAGATTGACGCGGCAAAAGCTGGAAAAATGGATGTGGGGAAGGCTGCTGCGAAAATAGCGGAAGCCAGAAAGCTTTTCGAATATGAGGGTAAATACGCCGCGGCCCGCCTGGCTGCAGGGAAGGCTCGCGCACTGCTAGTCTCGCAGTAAAGGCGACTTTGGTATAGGTGGGGCATAAAATAGTCGCCCTCGATATTCTTCCTCCCCCTCTTGGCCGCCGAAGCTTTATGCGAAGGAGGCTGATGGGGGAGGGGAAGAATTAGGAAGGTGTCTACTTTAGGTTGAAAGAGGGGATCGGGTTTCACCCTCCCCTCAGTCCCCTCCCCTCAAGGGAGGGGAAGATTTAGAAAAGTGTCTATTTTAGGAGCTTGAGATACAGGCCCGTCCTGTTTAATGTCGCCTTGCGATCAATCAAAGGATTCAACCAGGCAGGGGATTGGACAGGGCGGGCCTTGATTCTTACTTAACATCAACAGGTAGACCAGATAGGATGTGATATGTCCCGAGGCAATATCATTCTGGCAGCACTGCTGTGGTCGATCATCGCTTTCCTTATACTTTATCCGCTGTCAATTCTGTTGCAGGAAAGTTTCAACATATCTGGAACTGACAGCTGGGGCATAAATAATTACCTGGAGTTCTTCAAGGACACTTATTATCTCAGGATCTTTGGCAACACCTTGCTGCTGAGTACCTTTGTGCTCCTGACGACCACTGTGTTCGGGGTGCCCCTGGCGTACATTCTGGCAAGATACAGGCACCGGGGAAAGACGATTTTCACAGCTCTCATTCTTTTGCCCATCGTCTTGCCCGCCTTCGCCGGCGTATTTGCCTTCATCATCTTTTTCGGCAAGTACGGCACGATGAACCTGCTTCTCATGGACGTCTTGAAATGGACCGATAAACCCATCAACTTTATCTACGGGATGCATGGATTGGTATTCGTTCAATCTCTGCACATGCTTCCTTTTATCGTCCTCGGTCTTTCCGCAGGTTTCACCAACATAGACCCTTCCTTTGAAGAGGCCGCCGAAGTCGAGGGAGCCAACGGATTCTGGAGATTCATCACAATAACGATGCCTTTGTGCACCCCGAGTTATCTGGCGGGTGCCGTCCTCGTATTCCTGTGGCCCTTTACTGACTGGCTTACACCAATGATCCTGGGGCAGACGCATCTTCTGCCCTCGGTT
>JAZGIK010000028.1:0-8669 GCA_036482035.1 Hydrothermarchaeaceae archaeon (SeqCode)
GTCCAGGCTTTGACAGAGGGATGCTCTTCCAGGAGGGCGCGCTATTGCCCTGGCGGACAACGATAAAAAATATAGAATTTGGGCTGGAGATTAAAGGCACCAACACTGAGGAAAGGGAAGAAATAGCCAAAAAATATCTTCGATTAGTTGGTCTGGAGGGCTTTGAAAACAGCTATCCATTTGAGCTCTCCGGAGGGATGATGCAGCGTGTTGCTCTGGCAAGAGTACTGACATTCAATCCAAGCATATTATTGATGGACGAACCCTTTGCCTCTGTTGATGCCCTGACGAGAGAAAGTCTGCAAAACGAGCTTTTGAAAATCTGGACCGAAATGAAGAAAACTATCGTTTTTGTCACGCACAGCATCGACGAGGTTATCTACCTATCTGACAGGATTGCGGTGATGAGCGCCAGGCCTGGTAAAGTCAAAGGGGTGGTAGAGATAACCCTGCCCAGACCGAGAGAGGGCACCAGAACGTCGGCAGAATTTGCCAGACTCAGGGACCATATCTGGAATATGCTGAAAAAGGAGATGGGAAGCGATGAACTTCAAAGAGATTAGAGAACTCTTCCCGATAGTCAACGACTGGCTGTATTTTGATGCTGCTTCGCTTTCCCCCTATCCCCTGCCAGTATTCGAGGCCCTAGGTAAATTCGAAAAAGAGCGAATGGACACTGGCTCTCTTCACTACGACGAATGGTACGAGGATATTGAAAAGGGGAGGACACTGGCAGCAAGATTGACAAATGCGAAAGAATCCGAAGTAGCACTTACTAAAAACACCTCCGAGGGCATCAATCTGGTCACCCTTCTTTTAGACTGGGAAAAGGGAGATAACGTAGTTCTAAGCGACCTGGACTTTACAGCGAATATCTATCCCTTCCTAAATCTAAAAAATAAAGGAGTGGATGTGAAGTACGTCAAAAGCCAGGACGGCAGGATTTTGCCAGAAGACGTCGAAAAAGAGATCGATGAAAACACGAAACTGGTGTCCTTGAGCCATGTTCTGTATGGAAATGGATTCAGACTTAATATTGAGGAGATTGGAGCACTCTGCAGGGAAAATGGCGCGCATTTCCATGTGGATGCAACCCAGTCACTCGGAGTCGTAAAAACAGACGTAAAAAAAGCTAGAGTGGATTTTCTGTCGGTCGGGGCCTATAAGTGGCTCCTGTCACCACTCGGCTCAGGGTTCATTTATATCAAGGAGGAATTTTTGGACCGCTCTCCAATCCTGGGATGGCTCTCGGTCGAAGACCCCCATGCCTTCGATGCTTACAACTATGAAATCCTAGATTCTGCCAGGAGATTCGAAATTGGCAATATAGATGTTGGAGCGTTTTTAGGGATGGTTGCCGCCCTGGAACTCATCGACTCAATTGGAGTAGAAGACATCGAAAAAAGAGTGGTTGACCTCTCTTCATTTCTAATAGAGGAGTTGGACAATCTTGGCCTAGAAGTCATCTCAAATTTCGAAGAGGAAAACAGGTCAGGAATTGTATCATTCTCTGACAGCAGTATTAAAAAGGAAGATTTAGTCAAAAATCGCATAGTCGCAACCGTAAGAGATTATGTTCGATTCTCCCCTCACATCTACAACACCGAAGACGAAATTTCAAAAGCTTTAGAAGTTATTGGGAAGCTTCGCCGATAATTGGTATTTTGGCACCGCAGAATTTACAACTGTTATCATTCAGGTTCCATTCGACAATCCCGTACCCCTCTCTTTTTATCACAGGCTTTTTGCACTGCTCGCAGTATGTGTTCTTCCCTGGATGAGCAAAGATGTTTTCTATGTACACATATTTTAGCCCCTCCTGATAGGCCAGATTTAGCGCTTTTTCAAGCACCTCCTCAGGCGTCGAGTCAAGGTCATCCATTTTGTAACTTGGGAAAAATCTAAGGAATATCAAAGGGGCGTTAGCATCTTTTGTTAATTCAAAAAGTTCGGCAAGGCTTCCCTCATCGTCGTTTTTGTTGGGGATTAGAACATATACAATCTCAAGGTGTACGCCTATTTTTTTTATTTTTTTTACTAAATCAGCAAAATGCGATTTATCGAGTTTTACACCACAAACCTCTTTATAAAAATCCTCGCTACCTTTGATAGTCAGAGTAACTGCATCAACATAATCAGCGATTTTATCAAATGCTTCAAGGGAAATTAGCCCGTTCGTTGCGAACACATTTACAAGGCCGCTGTCCTCTGCCTCCTTCATCAGCTCTGCATAGTATTCCAGATTCAGAGCCGGCTCGGAATGGGTATAGACAATGCCCTTGCATCCGAGCTCTTTCGCGGACCGTACTATCTTTTCCACAGCCATCTCGTCTGTCTTGACACTCTCTGGGTCCACCTGGGTGATGTTCCATGTGAGGCAGAACTTGCATCTTAGATTGCAGCCCACGCTGCCGATGGTCAGGAATTTGTGATTCGGATAAAAATGATAGAGTGGGGCCTTCTCGATAAAATCGGTGCTAAAGCTTGAGAGCTCCCCATAAATCAGGCTGTGCAGCTTCCCCTCACGATTTTCCCTCACGCCGCAAAAGCCTTTCTCACCGTCTTTTATTTTACAGTTTACTATGCATAGGTCGCACGACACGATAGTGGAATGCGACTCGTAGCACCATGCCTCAGTCATCAATCTTTCTCAAAAAATAACTAATGAGCTTCTCTGGATTTTCCTGCTCGGCTTCGATTGTTAAAAATGGAACATCTACGCTCGCTTTTATCTCGCTGTAAGAGTCATAGACCGCCAGCGTACCGAACGGGCACTGCTTGTGATATATTACAGCCTCCGCGTCGTAGCGCTTGACCAGCTCCGCAAAATCTCTGGCGTCTTCCTCTGCGCTTCCCACTCCGGCATGTCCGGCGTGCCATTTGGCAAGCGCCTTTATCGGGTCACTGCCAGCTTCGATTAATTCAGTGTGAGCGGTGAATCTCTGGTATGGCCACGCTGCAGTGACAATTCCCCTGCTTTTGTCTATTGCATGCAAGAATTCGTTCCTGAAACCGCCTGCAAGGAGGATTTTCTTTCCCTCGTGGCCGATGCCATTTTCTACACGCTCTTTAAGCTCATCTTCAAGCACGCGGCAGGCGGTGAGCAGTTCTTCTGTGATTCCGCCTATGTAATCAGAGTAAATGACCTTCAGATTGTAAATATCAAAGCTTCTCAAAGGATGCGGCTCCTGTTTTATGAGGTCGTCTATCCTCCAGAACGTCTCTGTAACCTCGTTTGTAAGCTCGATGGACTGGCGAATCTTCTCATCGGTTATCTCGCTGCCAGTGATATTCTCGAGCTGGTTCTTGAGGTAGAAGAGCTTTTGGTAGATCACTTCTTCTCTTTCCTTCCTGCTTAGCCCGGTATCAATTTCCAGGAAGTCGAAGTCCCACTCCTTTCCAACCTTGTTCAAAAGAGAGTTCCACTCGGGAATCTTGGGAGTAAAGTCTGTGATAACCCTGTCATATCCTGGACACGCACCAAGAATTGGCGACCCCGCGCTCCCGCTTACGTATCTGCAGACACACTCGCCGATACCAAAGTGATATATCCACTTGGAAAGCTTGTAATTGCCATGGATAATCGTCCTGTTGAGGTCCTCTCTCCTCTTGTATATGACAGAAAAGACATCTGCTGCCCTCAAAAGTTCTATTGGAGAATTTGCTAAAGTGCCGACGACCTTTCCCCCGTTTTTGATGTGCTTGGCCCAGTTGTCCCAGACGCTTGCGTTGTGCTGGTAAATGAGCCTGATTCCCTCCAACTCCTTTATGTCGCTGTATAGAGGCATCGACTTTTCATCTAGCGAAAGCGCAGTTCTAGACAACATACTCCTATCCCTACTATAATATCCTGTAACTGATATATATAAATTTTTATAACTTCATAATCTTTGAAATTTTGCAATCGACTGGCAAAATTCCTCTTTCTTGTATATGGGATAATTGAACCGCATTTCTCTCCTTTCTAATATCTCGAATCCCCTCGCCTTTAACGTTTCCTCCATACATCTCGCATTGAAGAGTGGGTCATGGCAGGGCCTCCAAAGCGCAACTTCCCAGAGGTCCTGTGGGTAAAAATCCCTGACAGTAGATTTGACGGGCTCCAACAAGAGCAATTTGCCTCCCTGCCTCACAAGACCTGAACTCTGTCCAAGTGCTTCATGAGGGTCGGAAATGTATTCAAGCAGAGCATCACAGATGACAAGGTCGAAAGTGTGGTACTTGAATGGAAGGCCCTCTTCGATATCGTAGGCCACGAAAGAAGCGTAATCACCGAGCCATTCTCTTGTCCTCCTCAGGATAGATGGCGAGATGTTCAGACACGTTATGTGACATCCCTGCCCGGAGATATACTTGAGATAATCCTTTATACCGGTAGCAGTGTCGAGTACTCTGTCTCCTTTCTTCACATCCGCAATTTTGATGAAATTCGTTATCCTCTCCCTGCCCATCTCGTCGGGTTCGCTCCTTTTGCCCTTGCCGGCAGGTATGCTTCTCTGTTCGTATCTTTCGAAAAATTCACTTTTTTTGAATAGATTAAAAAAATATTCGTTTCCTATTGAAAGATTTTTGGCCCGCCCTCTGTCATCGAGCCTGATTTCTGCCTTTTTTGTTGCACCATTTTTCGATTCGAATCGAGCAATTATCTGATTGTTCTCGGCTGCTAAATCAATCAGCCGCATAATTGACTTTCCAGCACCGTCCATCTCCCCGACAAAAGGAGCTATGGCTATGTAAACGAGTCCCTTTTCCATTTTTCTTTCAGAGGTGATGGTGCACAGCGGCCCGCCGCTGTAAGCCTTGTTAATCTCAATGCGATAGGGCCTGTCTCCAGATACACCTGCCACCTCGCCAAATGTATGGATGGCCTTCCTCTTCCCCTTCCTCATGCCCATCTTTTGCATTTTGCTTCCCCTATTTTTCCTTGATTTTATACTCTCCAGCGCACGGCTTGCAGAGCAGTTCGCCGTCTATCTCCATTGTTTTTAATTTCTCTGTAATATCTCCGCATTTTGCGCATGTCACAGGCTCCGGTATGTACTGCTGGTCCAGCGGGTATTTCAGGTCCTCTGGATTCACCTCTACCTCTGTCACAATGAAAAGCTCGTCATCACTCATCCTGTGCCACTTCTTTACGAGCACCTCCTCCTCCGCATCGAGCTTTTTCCTTACAGCCTTTGCCTCTTCCATACTCCTTTCTTTCAATTTGATGTAAAAATCATTCAGCTTTGTCCCGAAGGCTATATGCTCTTTATCTATCTCCGGCTTGAGGCTCACGCGCACCGCTTTCCCGGTCATCCAGTTGCAAAAGATACAAGAGAACTTGCCGTGGTCCAGAAAAACCAGCCTGCCGCTGCCTAAGCTGCATGTAGTGGCGCTTGCTATACCGTCTGCGGCGCATGTAAGGATTTCAACAGCCGCACACAGGTCCTTTTTTCTTTTCAAATCCAGATATTTTACCCCGAGCAGGGCCATCCTTGAGCCAAGATACGAAGCCGTGCAGACGTGGCCGTGAATCTTTGGTACAATCTTCAGCGTCTCTTCAAGTGACGGGTATTTCGGCGGACCGCTCTCTCTCTTCTTTTCAAGGAATGGCTCGATGTCAAAATCCGGAACAGACATAACTATCAGTATTGAGCGACATTGGATAAATATTTTAGCCTAGAAGGAAACAGTAGTGATATCTCTTTTCCACTTTGTGAGTTTCCTTTCAATCCTCACCATAATCTCGTTTAATAAAAATCCAATAACCCCTATAGTGAAAATGCCTGCGAACATTCGTTCTGTTTTGAATGTATATTCCGCGTCGATTATCATGAAACCGAGGCCTGAGCGGGCGCCTATCATCTCGGTGATGATGAGTAAAATCAACGCCACGGCAATGCCAAGCCTAAGCCCGGTCATAATAAACGGAAGGGCGGAAGGGAGTATGATTTTGGTGAGAGTCTGCATGCGGTTCGCGCCAAAAAGCTTTGCCACTTTGAGGAGATTAACATCGACCTGCCTGACACCCGAAATCGTGTTAAGTATTATGGGAAAGTAGCAGGCAAACGCAATTATCACTATCTTTGAGACGTTTCCTATCCCGAACCACAAAATCGCCACAGGTATCAGGGCCACAGCAGGAATGGGCCTGAAAAGCTCCACAAGAGGATTTGTAATATCCTCAACTGTCCTGAACCAGGCTATGAGAATCCCGTGGGGCACCGCTATAACAACGGCCAAGAGAAAGCCCAGAAGTGCCCTGTAGAGGCTTACTGACACGTGAGTAGCCAGTTCCCCGCTTTTGAGAAGCTTTCCAAGAGTCAGCAATACATTGCTTGGAGCTGGCAGGAAGAGAGGGTTCACCAGTCCCAGACGGCAGATAATCTCCCATAATAAAAAAAATCCTACTAGGGATGAAATTTTAATCCATTTTCTCTTATTCATAGGAACTGGTAGTCCACGAAGTCCTCCACAGCTACTTCTTTTCCAAGGGATTCGGGGTCATACTCCTCAATTGCGTCTATCATCAAATCAAAAGACTCTGCTTCGATCAATCCTGATGGATTGAACGCAGGCCACGGCATCTTTACCGTATCCTCTTTTGACGCACCGATGTCCTCGGCTGCCAACTCCGCGGCTTTGTCTGGATTATCGACTGCCCAACTTATTCCTTTCAAGTAGGCACTCACGAATTTCTTGACTTTATCTGGATGATTTTCTATAAACTCCTCTGTGAATATCACTATTCCGAAGGGCGCTCCTTGCGGAAATACATCCCCAGGAGTTAGAATCACGTCCACGTCATCCTCGAGCTGCGGATATGCCATCGGGAAAATGAAGGCCGCGTCTACCTCACCCTCCAGCAGTACTTGCGGCTGGTTAGGCACCGGTACCTGTGTTATAGTCACATCTCTCGCCGGGTCAATGCCGTTTTGCTTGAGAGCTATCCTCAAAGTGAGGTCAAGTGTGGTACCGAGCCGATGAACCGCTATGATTTTCCCTTTTAAGTCTGCCACGGTCTTTATTCCGGAATCCTTCTTCACCACAAGATAATCCCCTGGTTTTTCTATGGTCCCAAGCTCCCCCACGGCCACCACTTTTATTGGGACATCCTTGGACACGGCGCGAATAATTGCAGGGGTCGACCCCATCACTCCACCGTCCAGCTCTCCTGCCATGATTGCCTGGACAACGCTTGAACCCCCCCTGAAAGTCACCCAGGAAACATTGATGCCTTCATCCTCGAAGTATCCGTTGTAAATGGAATACACCTCCGGCTGGGCAATGCCGCCGAGATATCCCATTTTTACTGACACTTTCTCTTTTGGTTGTGACACGCACCCGGCCCCAACTACCACAATCAAAACCAAAATCACTCCCACAATCTTCCTCATGTATCTACCTCTTTTTTATTTATTAATAAATTTTTAATCAGTATTTTTGTTAATCGTAAATAAAAATATATATACTTTATGGAAACAAATATCAACAAGGTGTAAGGCATGTCCGAGCTCGATGACATAAACAAGGAACTTCTGCGATTGCTTGGCAGGAATTCCCGGGCCCAATTCAGCGAGCTTCGTGATGCTCTGGCGAAAAAGGGCCACGAGTTGACGAGGGAGGCAGTGGAGTATCGCGTCAAAAAGATGATTGAGAACGGAGTGATAAAGGATTTCGCGATGATTACCGACCCAGAGAAGATAGGGTATCAGCTCTGCAGCTATGTCACGATAGATCTGAAAGACCCAAAAAAGAGAGACGAGATAGGGGAGATGTTAAGTGAACTGCCGAATACCGCTTTCGTCCACGCTGCCACACATGGCTTCGATATTGGCTGCAGAATCTTTTTCACGGATGCAAAAGACATGATCGACTTTTTGGATATACTGGAGGCGGATCAGAGAGTCAAGGACTTCAGCCTGGATATCATAAGAAAGACATACAAGGCCGGATCCATTGCACCGATTTAAAACATATAGCAATGCTCACATTCGCCCTTCAGCGTTTCCTCATATAGATTTCACTACGCGAAATCTCCCGTTTTGATGAAATTTTCGACATTCAGAATTCGCTTCGTTTACAAATACAATTATATATCCACGAATTTTTAGTAAAACCATGGACTATTTGTTGCTGACTTGCCTTGCAGCCAGCTTTCTGACTACATATATGCTGGTGCCCTACTGGATAAGGGCTGCAATAAAGACTGGCCTCGTTGGAAAGGACGTGAACAAATTTGAAAAGCCCGAGGTTGCCGAATTCGGAGGGACAGCAATAGTCGGGGGGTTCATGGCAGGGGTCTTGACTTACATAGGCCTTAGCACCTTTTACTTTAATAACACTGAAAACCTGGTATTGATACTGGCCGCTGTTGCCACTGTACTTGGCATTACGATAGTAGGGATGTTGGATGACTTGCTGGGGTGGAAGATAGGGCTCGCCCAGTGGGAAAAGCCTCTGTTAACCCTGCCGGTAGCGCTTCCGATGATGGCAGTAAATGCGGGCGAATCTGTCATGATTCTGCCAATTTTTGGAGCTGTCGATTTCGGCATTTTATACCCGCTGATTATAATACCTGCAGGCATTGTCGGTGCTGCCAACGGCTACAACATGCTCGCTGGATACAATGGCCTTGAGGCTGGTATGGGGGCGATTATCCTCGGCACGCTGGGATTTGTCGCCTG